>SIAM01000066.1 GCA_009691785.1 Phycisphaerales bacterium | reverse complement strand
CACTTTCATTCTTAATCAAATAAATCAAATTTTAATTTTGATTTCGCTTCAATCTGAGGTATCGTTTTGTCCTCCTGAAGTGGTGAGCCGAGGACCCGCTGTTGGCTTGCAGTTTAAGACGCTTGCATTTTTACGCAAGTAACTGCTTGAAACGCCCGCGCTGAAATTGCAAGCCTCCGCTTCCCATTCATTTCTGCAACAATACGCGCCGTGAGTACCGAAAATATTTTAACCATCGCATGCTTGGACCGCCCTGGAATTGTGCACTCCATTTCCGGATTTATTATGGCATGCGACGGCAACATTGATGAAGCCGCGGAGTTCAACGACCATGAAACTGGAATGTTCTTCATGCGTGTCAAGTTTGCGTGCTCACAACCTTCACAAGATGTCTTGCGAACGCAATTTTGTGAGTTTGCCAAACCGTTCAACATGCGTTGGCAACTCCATACTTTCAATCAATCCATGCCCACCGTGTTGTTCGTAAGTAAAGAAGGCCACTGCCTGAATGATCTTTTATACCGCTGGCAATCTGGCCACTTGGCCATTGATATCCGCGCCGTCATAAGCAATCACCGCGATCTTGAACCGCTTGCCGCCAAATACCAAGTGCCATTCCACTATTTCCCATTCACGCCAGCGACAAAAGCCGCCGTAGAAGCCAAGCAATATGAAATCCTTCAAGCCCAACAAGTTGAACTGGTTGTGCTTGCGCGTTACATGCAAGTGCTCTCGGCAGATTTGTGCGCCAAACTTGCGGGACGCGCAATCAATATCCATCATAGTTTTCTACCTAGTTTCAAAGGCGCGAATCCTTATCAACAAGCGCATCATCGTGGCGTGAAACAATGCGGCGCAACGGCCCACTATGTCACGGCGGGTCTTGATGAAGGACCAATCATTGAACAAGATGTTGCGCGCACCGATCACAGTATGTCTTTGGAATCCCTCATCACTCAAGGCCACGACACCGAATGCCAAGTTCTTGCGCGCGCCGTGAAGTGGCACAGCGAACACCGCGTGCTGGTCAATGGCCAAAAGACCGTGGTCTTTAAATAAGCGCGTGCCAGACAAACTGAAAACGCAATCTGCAATTCCGCCGCATCAAAAATCACTGGCACAATGAAACCACACTTTCGAGTTGGTTTCCGTGCCCCTATCCGCTATGCTTGATATGCGAACGCCTTTCAGTTGTTGAACCCCTTCAAGGATCGAACCATGTCTACCGAGTATGTCACCACCGAGCGCCAGCAATCTTTCCTGTCCAAAGTTGAAGACACTCGCCACGAGCGCAACATCATCAACGGCCTCGCGCCATTTCTTGATGAGAAGGCGCCCGCCGACATGCTGGGTCTTTACTCTTCAAGCGAACTTGTGCAATTGCGCGTGCTCAAAGGCACCGATCGCGATCTTGAAAAGCGCATGCCAGTGAAGATGACGCGACACTACTTTGAACTTGCCAAGACCAGCGCGCCCATCCGCCGCATTGTGAAGGCCGACCCCGCTGAAACCATGGACCTTGCGGGCTCCGAGGACCCCGGCTTTCAAATGGACTACAGCCCCGTGGAAGGCATGCTTCACAAATACGAGATGGCTCTTCTTTATGTTGTGTCCACTTGCTCCGCGCACTGCCGCTTCTGTTACCGCGAGGAACTGATCGCGCGCAAAGAAATCACGCGTCAAGACGGCACCATTGCCAAGAAGGGCATGGCCGCGATTCCAGAAGTGACAGCGTTCATCAAGCGCTTCAACTCTGAAGTTGCCGCCAACGGTGGACGCCACCCAACCTGTGGCCGCGAAAAACTTCGCGAGGTTCTTATGTCGGGCGGCGATCCGATGGTGCTGACCAATTTAAAGATCGCGGCATGGCTTGGCGCGCTTGCGGAGGCGGGCGTTGAGTCGATTCGCATCGGCACCAAGGAAATGGCATTTTATCCTGATCGATTTGACGACGCGTTTATGGCAATGCTTGATCGCTTCCACGAGACCTACCCAGATGTTGGCCTGCACATTGTGGTTCACTTTGAACACCCTGACGAATTTCTTGCCAAGGACGCCGACGGCAAGTACATCCACAACTCGCAAGGCTTTTTGCAGTGGGTGCCCTCAACTGGCGCCGCCATGCATCGCCTTGTGTCGCGCGGTTGGTTAAGCGTTGAGAATCAAACGCCAATCATGAAGGGCATCAACGACGATGCCGACGCGCTGCGCATTTTGCAACGCGAATTCAAACGCGCCGGCGGCGAGAACCACTACTTCTTCTGTGGCCGCGACATCATCGCCTACCGCGCCTTCAATGCGCCGATTGAGCGCGTGTGGCAAGTCCTCAACGAATCGCAGAAGGGTTTGTCCGGCGTTGAAAGCCACGCACGACTTTCAATCACCCACTACAAGGGCAAGACCGAAGTCTGCGCCGTCACCAACGAACCTATCCCAGGCCTCAAGGGCAGCGAGAACGGTGTTGTCATATTCAAGATTATGCGCAACTCTGGCGCCGCCAAAGACAAGGGCAAGATTTGCATCGTGGGCCGCAATCCAGAGGCGTTGTGGTTTGACGGTTACGCCGATCGCGTGCTCTATGACGAGGCTGGTCTCTTTGACTACTCGCGCGTGAAGAGCGCGCGCGTCACCCACGGGACAGCACCAACACCATCCTGCCGATGATCGACAAGCGCTTTGCAAGCGCCCGCGAAGCGGTCGCCGACATCTTTGATGGTGCCACTGTCATGATCGGCGGCTTCGGTGAAGCAGGAAGTCCCATTGAGCTCATTCATGCTCTGATTGATCAGGGCGCGAAGGGCTTGACCGTGGTCAGCAACAACACGGGCACTGGCCTTGTTGGATTGGCCGCGCTTCTGCGTGCAGAGCGTGTGAGCAAGATCATCTGCTCGTTCCCCAAGACCGCCGGCTCAACAGTGTTTCCTGATCTGTATCGCGCGGGAAAAATTCAACTTGAACTTGTGCCCCAAGGAACACTGGCGGAGCGCATCCGCGCTGGCGGCGCTGGAATTGTTGCGTTCTACACGCCCACCGCGGTTGGCACGCCGCTGGCGCAAGGCAAAGAGTCGCGCGTCTTTGGCGACCGCGAACATGTGCTAGAGCACGGCATTCGCGCTGATTTCACGCTGATCAAAGGTCGCACGGCCGACACGCATGGCAATGTGTTGTATCACCGCACGGCGCGAAACTTCGCGCCCATGATGGCCACCGCCGCCACCGTGACCATTGTGCAAGCGGCGCAAGTTGTTGATGCGGGCGCGCTTGATGCGGAGGTCATTGTCACACCCGGCATCTTTGTGGACCGCGTTGTGCATGTGCCGGCGCCCGCGCTTGAGTCCGCGCTGAACGAAGCGGGAGCAAGTTACCCATGACCAGCGCAACTTCCATCGGTTGGACCCGCGACGCAATCGCAGAGCGCGTTGCACAAGACATTCCCAACGGTTCATATGTGAATCTTGGAATTGGCATACCCGAACTTGTCGCAAGTCATGTGCCCGCGGGGCGCACATTTATTTATCACACCGAGAACGGCTTGCTTGGCATGGGTCCATCACCCGCGGCCAGCGAGAGTGACCCCGAACTCATCAACGCAGGCAAGCGCCGCGTGACCATGATGCCGGGCGCCGCGTTCTTTGACCAAGCCACAAGTTTCGCCATGATTCGTGGCGGCCATCTTGATCTTTCCGTGCTGGGCGCATTTCAAGTTGCCGCCAACGGCGACTTGGCAAATTGGTCCACCGGCGCTGACGACGCTATTCCCGCCGTGGGCGGCGCAATGGATTTGGTCGCTGGCGTGAAGCGCGTGTTTGTCATGACCACGCACATGACCAAGGAAGGCGAACCCAAACTTGTCCAGCGCTGCACCTACCCGCTCACTGGCCGCGCCGTGGTCACGCGCATCTACTCCGATCTGGCTGTCATTGATGTGACTGCGCGCGGATTTGCGCTTGTGGAATTGGCGCCCGGCATAACATTTGACTTTGTGCAAGAGCGCACCGCCGCGCCGATCATTACAAGCCACGCACTTGAAGCAAGGCAATGAAAAAGGCAATAAAAATGGAAATGAAATAGGAAATGAAATAGGAAATGAAAAAGGAAATGAAAAAGGAAATAAACTTGGCGACCAACTCCGCCAAAGACGAAGCCACTCCAGCAACCAGCCGCAGCGCGCAACTTTTTGAGCGCGCCAAGAAAGTGATGCCCGGCGGTGTCAGCCGCAATACCGTGCTCTGGTCATCGGTCCCGCCGTATGTTGCCTACGGCAAAGGCTGCCGCGTCACGGACATAGACGGAGTCACGCGCATTGACTTTGCCAACAATGTCGCATCGCTAATTCACGGACACGCGTACGCGCCCATTGTTGATGCTGTCACCGCGCAACTTGCGCGCGGCAGCGCTTTCATGATGGCGACCGAGCAGGAAGTTCTGCACGCGGAGCACATCTGCTCGCGCAGCGATGGCTTTGACCAAATTCGATTTGTGAATTCCGGAACCGAGGCCGTCATGGCCGCGCTGAAGGCCGCGCGCGCGTTCACGGGCCGAGCCAAGATTGCCAAAGTAGAAGGCGCGTACCACGGTGCCTACGACTATGTCGAGACCAGTCAAGGTTCGTCGCCCGCCAACTGGGGCAATGTGGATCATCCCAATCGCGTGCCGCTGGTGCATGGGCAGCCGCAGTCGGCAATGGACGATATGGTGATCATTCCTTTCAACGATGTCGAGCGATCAATCGCGTTGCTGAATGAGCACCGCGGCGATTTAGCTTGCGTGCTGCTTGACCTTCTGCCGCACCGCGTGGGTTTAAAGCCCGCGTCAAGCGAATTTGTGAACGCAATGCGCGAGTGGACAAGCAAGAACGGCGCGCTTCTTGTGCTTGATGAAGTCATCACCTTCCGCACGCACTACGGCGGCGCGCAGCAGGGCTACGGTATTCATGGCGATCTCACCGCGCTGGGCAAGATGATCGGCGGCGGCTTTCCAGTGGGCGCGCTTGCTGGTCGCGCCGATGTGATGGAAGTGCTCAATCCAGGCGCGGCGAAACTGCTCTTTCCACTTTCAGGCACATTCTCGGCAAATCCAGTCACCATGACCGCGGGCCGCGTTGCCATGGAGCACTTCGATCAACGCGCAGTGGCGCGCTTGAACACGCTCGGCGACCGCGCGCGCGATGGCATAGCGCAAGCGATTCATCGCACCAATGCGTGCGCCTGCGTTACGGGCGGCGGAAGCATGTTCCGCTTGCACATGAAAGCAACTGTCCCAGCGAACTACCGCGAGGCCTACCCCACCGCTGATGAGAATCGCCGACTCAAGATAATGCTTGAGCATCTCTTTGCCGAGGGCTTCCTGTTGGTTGGCACATGCACAGGCATGCTGTCCACGCCCATGAATGAGGCCGACATTGACGCGCTTGTGAGCGCGATCGAAAGCGGCCTGAAGAAGACCGGCTGAACACACTCAAGCCCGCTCGAACAGCGTGGCAAGTCCCTGCCCAACGCCCACACAAAGTGAAGCCATGCCGCGCTTGGAGTTGCGCCGTTGCATTTCGTGAATCAGCGTGACAACAATTCGCGCGCCGCTTGCGCCTAGCGGATGACCCATCGCAATCGCGCCGCCATTCACATTCACGCGCGCCATGTCAAAGCCAAGTTCGCGCACGCACGCAATGGACTGCGCCGCGAACGCCTCGTTCAACTCGATCAAATCGATGTCACCAGCGGCAAGCCCCGTGCGCGCGAAAAGTTTTTTCACCGCGGGCACGGGCCCAATGCCCATCTGCGCAGGATCAACGCCCGCCGACGCGCATGCTCCCACAAAGGCAAGCGGCTTCAGGCCAAGCGCGACCGCGCGTGAAGCTTCGACTAGGACAAGCGCCGCGGCGCCATCATTGATGCCCGATGAGTTGCCGGCGGTCACCGTGGCGTCGGCCGCCTTTGAGAACGCCGGCTTCAGCGCGGCAAGTTTTTCAAGCGTGGTGTCCGGGCGCGGATGTTCGTCGGTGTCAAAGTGAATCGGCGGCTTTTTTCCTTGCTCAATATCAATCGGCGCAATCTCGTCGCGCAATCGACCAGCGGCGTGCGCGGCGGCCCACTTCTGCTGGCTTGCAAGCGCGAACGCGTCTTGGTCAGCGCGCGAAACATTGTGCGCGCGCGCCACATTCTCCGCGGTCTCACCAAGCGAGATCGGCGGATACATGGCGGCAAGGCGCGGGTTCACAAAGCGCCAGCCAATGGTGCTGTCAAACATGTGCTGTTCGCGGCCGAAAGCCTGATCGGACTTGCTTACGACATACGGCGCGCGGCTCATGGACTCAACGCCGCCCGCGATCATGATGTCGCCCGCGCCCGCCTCGATCATGCGCGCGGCAAGATTGACGGCCTCAAGACCCGACGCGCACAGGCGATTCACGGTTGCGCCAGCCACGGTGGCGGGAAGACCCGCCAACAGCGCGGCCATGCGCGCGACATTGCGATTGTCCTCGCCCGCCTGGTTGGTCGCACCAAAGTAGACATCCTCAATTAGCGCGGGGTCAATGCCAGCGCGCGCAACAACGGCGCGAATGACATGCGCCGCCAAGTCGTCGGGACGCACGCAAGCAAGCGCCCCCCCGTGACGACCGATGGGTGTTCGAATGGCTGCAACAATGGCGACTCTGCGGGGCATGCAAGCAATCTACCGCAGGTACCCTCAGCGCGACACGGAGACTTTCATTAGCCAATCTTCATCAATTTGAGCGCCGTCAAATGACAGTTCATCACTTTGAAGCCAATTACTTCAAATCAAAAAAATTTATTTTGATAAAATACGATTAATAATTTGCATCACACATTTTTCGAGTTAATTTTAGGTAAGTTCATTGCTGATATCGGGGTTCCCTTCCAATTTCATCCCAGCATCTGTAGTGATATAGATAGTTCTCTTTCTGTTCCCTTTCCCTGTTTGGAGTCCAAATTTAGTATGAAATCGTACCTTGTTGGGTCCGCAATTTTTTGCGGGGCAATCACGTCTGCCCTTTCAGCGGAAGTAATCGTTTACACCAATCTTTCGCTGTGGAGCGCGGATGTGGAAACGGCGGGCTCTTCAGTTGCAACAGAGGATTTTAATTCCTACAACGGGTACTACAATTCGCTCAGCGGAAATGCTGGTGGAATTAATTGGTTGGCAACGGCCACTGGTGGCTTGTTTGTGCAATCTGGCAATTGCAATGCTTACATTCCGACCAACGTAATCTCATTCAATTTTGATCCTGGCGTCATGGCGGTGGGATACATCGCGCCGTACTCTGGTCTGGTACCGCGACCGCCGTCGCTTCCGCCGCGGCCTTTGTTGTTCGATTTTAGCAGCATTTCAATCATCGAAATTAAAGTCACTCTTGCCGATGGCTCTAGCTATGTTGGTTACAGCAGTAGCGCCGCGGACTTTGTTGGCTATATTTCTTATGGAATGCCCATCACCAGCGTGCAGGCAATTTATGTGCCCGCCGCCGTGGGCGATATGCCTTTCTGCGTCGACGGTTTGTACTTTAGCGTGCCTGTAATTCCAGCGCCTGGTGCGGCTGCGTTGCTTGGTTTCGCTGCTCTTGTGAGTCGTAGGCGACGCTAAAAATTTGACCTAAGTTGCCCCGTAGTTTGGGGCAAGAAGTCGCTTGAGTCCTTTTAGCTCGGCGACTTTTTTTATGCGCTGGCATTTTTAAATTGCGCAAGTGAACCAATTCAAGGACCGCATGAACATGCGTGTTGGCGTGAATGCCGCTGTAAGCCAGCGGTAAGGCTTGTAACAAAAACAAAGTGTGATTTGTGGCGCCAAATGAAAATCGTAAGTGGAATTTTTACGCATGTGGAGTATGTATGAAGTGTTTGCAGAACAAGCGCCTTTCGGGGTTCCCACACTCCACTGAAATGCGTGAAGTCTGTGGCTGCGTTCCCTTGTCACTTTCAACATCAGCGGAGTTCTCACTCATGAAATCGAGCATTTTGGTTTCTGCACTTTTTTGTGGCGCGGTCACTACTTCGCTTTCCGCGGCCATTGTCAGCTACACCGATCTTGGCCTTTGGAGCGAAGATGTTGCGGCGTCTGGCGCCAGCGTGGCCACGGAGACATTGAACAATTACCACGGCTTTTACGCTGGTTCCATCACTGGAAACACCGGCGGAATTGCTTGGACAGCGACCTCGCCTGGCAACTTTGCCTGCGAGGAAGGCTTGGTCACAACAAACAATTCCAACTCGCCTATCACGTTCACATTTAACCCTGGCGTGAAGTCCGTTGGCGGAAATATTTTCGCCACCGATTGGTATTTCGAAGCCATCACGGCAAGAATTCAAGTGACTCCGACGGATGGATCGGCATTTGTTGGCTACAGCACTAGCGCGGTGGATTTTATTGGATTCATTTCCACCGGCGCATCCATTTCCAGCATGACGCTGGTGGCCACCAAAGCCAACACCGATGTCTATGCCACGATCGACAACATGTACTTGGGCGTTGTGCCCGCGCCTGGTGCGGTGGCGCTGTTGGGATTGGCTGGCTTTGTAAGTCGTCGCAGACGGGGACGAGTGTGATTTATTCTTTGCGTTGCGCACATAGCTGACAACGTGTGGCACGCCCGCAGCATCAGCGCCATGCGCCATTTTGCAAGAATTGGCCAGGGCTTCATTGCGCCTGCGTGGATTGAATTTGTCTTAGGCAGAATTTTGTAGATTGACTACGCGCCCGCGGCCATATCGCCGCGATATATTGCATAACCCCATGGCTCCACTTGCACAACCATTGTTAAATGAAATCACCGCCAAAGTTGCCGCCATTGAAGCCGCCGATGCGGCTGGCGCAGGACCGCATTGGGGCGCCATGCACAAGTTGCTATTGAAAGCCAAGGTGGACCCAGCCGCCATTATGCGCTTGGTGGGCTCGCGTGATGTGAAGGAACTACAGCGTGTCGCGGCGCGCTTACGCGGCGAAGAGGTTGCGGATGATGTGGTTGCGCCTACGCCCACTGCCGTTGCGGTGGACGCATCCGTGATGCAAAGCGCGCTGAAGATATTCCGGCGGCGCGTGAAGTTCGCGCAACTAGACGCCGAAAGCAAGTTGGGCGTTGGACCCATGAGCGGCGGTTCGCAACACAAGATTGACGCCATGATTCCGCCGCGCGAGTTTCCAATGGAAGTGTGGGAAGCGCTGGCGCACGCTGGCAAGTTGCGACGCGAAGGCGAGGGTTTTTACTCGCTTGTGGATGACAACAGCCAAGTGCATTGGTGAGTTGGGCGCGGGCGCG
>SIAM01000065.1 GCA_009691785.1 Phycisphaerales bacterium | reverse complement strand
AAGTTGCGTTTGCCAAAACAGTCGCGGACACAAGAATGCCTGTAGCGGTTGCCGCCGCCGCAGCGCCGAAGCCCGTATACGCAATCGCCGCCGCCGCACCCGCGCCAACCGTGGGTATCACCACTCCGGTCGGCGTCCCATCGCAAGCCAAATCGCGCAACAAAGGCGCTGGCAAAAGTGGTAAGGGCATGATTGGTGACTATGACTTTGGAGAAGTTGTGCAGACGCTTCAAACATCTGTGCAACCACTTGAAGGCCAGATCAACAATGGATTTCCAAAGTTTGTTGGTCAACTCGATGACGCGATTGTTCTAATGGAGGACGGCAAAACCAAAGAAGCCGTTGCCATGAGCGCGCAAGCAGTGGATGGCGTACTTCTAGCGCGCGATTCCATTGTGGATCCATTGTGGGAGGCGCAGTTCTATCTCAACGCTCAGATTGCGGATGTGCGCAATCGGCTTGCGACAAGTTTGACCACCAACAATCCGACTTCTATAGCTGGCAAGGCTGACACGGAGTCGAACAAAATGTTGGACACGATTGCGTCGCGTATTTCTAAAACCCAGGATCCAGCCAGGAAGAAGAAGTTGGTGGCGCACTATCGCACCATCCGAACGCTGGCCTCGGTGCGCAAGGCATCCGTGCAAATGACACCGGATCAACGCAAGTTATGGTTTAGTGTGCTGAAGGTTCTTGATCAAGCTTCCGCGGCGCATCAACAAGTGTTGCTGGGATCCGAAACACTCTTCGCCCAATTGGATGGAACCGCAACTCAGTTGCGCGACTATCTCGGTCTCTTGCAGACTGTTGAAGGCGTTGACGCGCTGTTGGGCTCTGTTGAAGGTGGAGGCATGGAAGGCTTCGTTGAGGGCATGCGTTTGATGCAGGCTCAAATGGAAACCTTCTCGCAATCCATGGAAGGCGCCTTGCAAGGCAGCATGGCTGAGCTGGAGTCCCGCGTGGATTCCATGCAGAACCTGGAAACCAAGGGCGATTCTGTAGTGGCCCCATCAACGATTGACGACGAATTGCAAACCCGCATGGATCGAATGGCGCCAAACAGCGCCGGAAAGGAATGACAATGTATTTTAATAAATTCGCAATGCTGACACTGGTATTGGCTGGAACATGTAGTTCTGTGATGGCCGCTGACGGACCACCAAAGGAGGTCAAGTCGGAGTTTCATCAGAATGTGTTCAAGCGCGACCGCTTGGTTCGGGAGCTGGCAACGTTGGATTCAAAGGCCGCCGATGCAGTTGCGGCCGGTCAGAAGCCAATCGACATGCACTCGCACCAAGTAGAAATGCAGGATCAAATTGATCTTCTGCAATTGCGCTTGGAGACCATGTCGATTCGTTGGAATATGACTATTCCAAATCCACCAAAGCCAGGCACGGATTCCATGAACGAATCCGTGGTGACCGCGCAAAAAGTGGAGAGCGTGTTTCAAGATGGCCGCGTGCGCACAGATGATGTGTTGAATGATCGCTGCAATCAAATGCTGGCCTCGATCGATTACGAATCCTTCTTGAGGAGAAGTGAATGATCGAGTACTTCGTCCAAGGTGGGTGGGTCATGTGGCCTCTTGCCGTTTGTTCCGCGCTGCTTATGGCGGTGCTGTTTGAGCGAACGGTGGCCGTGACCCGCCCACAATGGAAAGCTGATCAGACGCAACGCGTGTTGCATCGGCGGCCCTTGGCATTCATCAATGAACTCGCTCCATCACTTGGTCTGTTGGGAACGGTGATTGGAGTGATTGAGAGTTTCCAGATGATTGGTGGAGACGCGGACGATGTGGCCGCTGGACTTGGAGTGGCGTGTATCACGACCGTGTATGGGCTGATGATCTCATTGGTCTGCATGGTTTCGGGATACATGTTTGAGTTGGCTGGCAATCCTGAGGGTATTTAAATGGTCTCGCGCAGCTTTGTTGATCTCATCTTTATCTTGCTTTGCGCCGTGGTTGTGTTGCTGACGCAATCCGTTCGCTTGCATTCCATGAAAGTGGATCCAGTCAAAGTTGGATCTGGAGGATCGCGATCCGTGGCTGGTTCAAGTATTGAAATCGTGGCGATCTCCGACGACATGATCAGCGTGTCTGGCAAGCAGTACAAAGATATTCCATCATTTTTACAAGCCGTGGATATTGATGCGCATCTTTTGATCGTTCCAGAAAATAATAAAGTTTCTCACCACCGCGTTATTAAAGCCTGGTGGGAAATTCAACAACATGGCCGCCAAGTTGAACTTGGCGTCAGCCCAACCAATGCGAAGGAATCCTGATGAACCGTCATGCTCTCATACTTGGCTTATTGATTTCTGTTTCTTTGCACACTTGGTATTTGTGGCCAGCCGTTAAGCAGGTATTGAAAGAAACACCCACCAAGCAGGAAGTGGTTGCTTTAGCGGTTCGCGAAATTCCGCAAGAGCCGGAACCTAAACCAGTTTCAACTCCGAAAGTTGCCAAGCCAAAGCCACCGGTTCAAGAAACTCCAACTCCACCAAAGCCGCCAACACCCGTGGTTGCGCCAGAGCCGCCGCAACAAGTTGAACAAGAACCACCGCCACCGCCAGCGGCCGAGCCGCAACCAGAACCCGCGCAAGAGATTGAACCAGAACCACAACCAGTGGAGCCGCCACCACCACCACCGCCACCAGCGCAAATAATGAAACCAGCGTCGCAACCAGTGGAGCAAACCCCACCGCAACAAGCACCCGAACCAATTCCGCAACCCGCTGAAGAGATGGAGCTAGAGCAAGAGCCGCAACCAGTGGAGCAAGCGCCACCTCCGCCGCCACCGCCTCAAGCTGCGCCAACGCGACTCGCCTCCAAGTACAAACGTGAATTGGAACAACTTGAATTACAAAAATCAGCGTTGGCACAAATGGCGCCTCAGCCAATTGCACCACAGCAAGTTGCGCCTCAGCCAATCGCACCGCAGCAAATAGCGCCGCAGCCAATGGCCGAAATTGTGAAGCCCGCAAAATCTGATTTGCCGCCTGGCGGAATGTTTCGGTCCAATCTAAAAAATGTCGACTATTCATTGCAACCAGTCGCGCGCATTGCATGGGGTACTCCGCAAGAAGCTGTAAGCGCAATTGATATGGGTCGAATGGCGCTGGTGTTGGTTGATGGGACAGGTCGGGTCACTGGATCCGTGGTCGGAAATTCCGGCCGCTGGGAACGCAGCGGTCCGCCGTCAAGCATGGGCACATATTCCAATCAAGTGCGCGTGGTCGACCACGTTTCGGCATTCGCTGGTTTCGCTTCCATGGCGCAACGTGGCGAGCATTTAGCCGTCTTAGTTCCAGTGGGTTTGGAACGACGCATTCAACGAGCAATGGATTCATCAAGCCGAAGCAATGGACTCGCGCGACATGAAGTTGCTGCTTGCTTTGGCCGACTGATTACTGATCAAACTGGTCTTGATTTTCAAATCGAACGTGTTGAAAGGAGAGTTACACAATGAAATCTTTATTTGCTGGAATTTTAGGTGGCTTCGTAGCGTTTGCTTGTGCGCGACTTTTAGAGCATCGGTGGATTAATGGTTCAAGCACCATGCAATCCATCTCAGCAGCTCTGGAATCACTTGATCAAAAACTTGCCACGCTGGGGCAAGACAACACATGGAAGGCACCCGCGGTAAATCGGGATGCTCCCGTGGCGAGTCGTGATGGATTTGTGCGTGAAGTTTCTCTCGGACCCACCGCCCCGCCCCTCCAAAAGAGTCACAAAGTCGATACCAATCCGGGTAGTCGATCAGTACCTCTAATGGCGGGGGCGGCGGCGATTCCGGAGTCTGTGATGGATCAACCGCATATTCCATTTATAGCGCCACCCGCACAAACGCCGGAGCCAATTCAAACTTTAATCGCGCAAGCTGCGCCGATTCAAGCGCCAAGTGTTCGAGCAACTCCAACACTGCAACCAACAGCGGTGGCGGTGCAAGCGCCAATGCCTATCGCAACAGTGCCGGAGCCAATCACAAACACCACAAACTTGGAGAACGCATCGATAGCCATGAAAAGATTGGGCAAAGCGTTCGGCGGCAAGCGTATTCATTGATGTTGGACGGTGGATCGCTGGCGTGTCAGCGACAACCACCATCGCGCCCTGCTACGTCAACTTTATGGAGTCGATTGAATGCTGTGTATCATCAAAGAAATGTCCACTCCGGCGCCTCAAACGGAAAATTGGTTTCAGGCGGCTCGCCGTCGATGGCCAAGCGTGATGTGGTCCATGGTTCGGTTCCAACAACACGTTGGATTAGAGCAACCGAATTTTCCAGAGGATCTTTTCTTGGCCGGCGCGGCCTCGGAGAGAATCGATACGGCTTGGAGCATTATTCATGTGGACGTTCAACCAGAAGTGAATCGCAGATTGGCGCGCGTGGCGCTGGGTCGCTTGTCACGAGAAGATTTGTGGCAAGAGACCATCACCAAATTAATGTTGGATGCGGACAAGGCTCCGCCACTTCCAGATGGACGAATGCCAACGCGCATTCGCGGCTATCGGGGGCTTGCGGCCATAGCCGCCTACTTGGCGGTGACTGCTCGGCGAATTGCGGTTGATCACTTTAGAAAGCAACGGCTACCCATGGAGGGGTGCATGACACATATTTTAGATGCTGCGGACAATCGTGTTCAAAATTCACACACTACGGAGTCACAGGAAGTTGCGCGGCGTTTCTCGCAGGAGTTTGCAAGCGCATTCATGTCGCTGCCCAATCGCCAGCAAGCGCTGTTGGCTTTGGTGTACGGGCGCGCAATGCCCAAGGGCGAGGCGGGCAAGGCTGTCGGATTGCCAGCGTATGGAGTGACACGCGAATTGGCGGCGGCAATTCACTCGTTGAAAGATCGTTTAGAGATGCCAGAAAATTCTATTTTGAGCGTAGAAGCCATCAGTATTTGGTTGCGTGGTTGGACTCAATCGCACAGTGATGAGATGAAATAAGGAGCAACATATGGAAAACATTATGAAGCCTGAAGATGTGGATTCGCAATTGATCAGTCAATCACTCGCGCAAGTTCGTCCCGCGCCGGATGACTTGGATGATGAAACCTTGGCGTTGATCATTGACCAAGGCATGGACGCCGTGCCACACGAGCAGCGCTCCGAAATGCTGCGGATCATCGGCACAAATCCTGATGTCGCCGCGGCTATCGCGGATCTTGCGGAGCATGGAAACGCTTCCGCCACAAACTATGTGCTGGGTGTTTCGCCAACGATTTGGAAATTGTCATGCGCCGCGTGCGCCGCGGTGGCGGCTGGATTGACATTTTGGGTTTCAGTTCGCACAAGCACATCTGTTGCGGGCATTGAGTTGTTGGGAAGTGGCGCGGGCTCGGAGTCATCGGTCGCTGCGAACCAAGTGTCTACCCCAGAATTAATCTTAATGTGCGCGCTTTGGGGCGGCGCGATTCTTTGCGCGTTGCCAGCGTTTTTAACGCAGCGAGCGGTGGCCGCGCCGGTGAATCGGCGGACGCGTATTGTGGTTCTTTGATGCCAAGATTGATGCAAAGCATGTTTGTGATCGTGGCGAGTTGGTTGCTGTCAGTTTCAGCGATGTCCGACGCGCTTGTATTCGAGTGGCGTGCGCCAGAAATACAGAAACCTGTCACCAACATTTCCGTGCGCATTGCCGCGGCGGATGAAGTGCTTCAGCGGATTGTTGGCGGACAACAATCCAAGTCATTGGTTTGCTACGCGCTTGTTGGCCGTGAGGACCTGCTTCAGATTCAGGAAACGAAACCCGGAGTTTGGTTGGTCACATGCCCGGACACGGATGCTGTGTTGGATGCGGTTGCGGCCATGAAGAGGCTGCATGCGGAATATGGACCGCCGCGAATTTTGGTGGAGGCCATTCGTCCGGGGCATCCCATTGATCGCGAAATCGCCAGCGAAATTGCTGGGCTGCTTAAAAATGATGGGTTGCAATTGGTGGATGGGCGCGCCAATCGGGATGAGCAACGCAAGCAAAGTGATCAAGCGGTGCAGCGCGGTTTGTCCAAGCAGGATGGATTGACTTCGTTGGATCAGGCCCGCAACGAGTTTGATTTTATTATTCGTATCACGGGCAGCCAAGAGAGTTCCAGCGAAACGGTGTATCAGATTCCCATGCATCGCTGCACATACACCGTGTCGCCTTGTTTAATTCGGCGCGCAAATCAATCGCCCATTGTCACTTTTTCCAAGATTGGACAAGCGCAAGAGCGCGATATTGAGCGCGCGGAACAAAAAGCCAGGGCGAGCGCGATTGATGAAGTGAATCCCGCGCTCACCGCCGCGATTGCCGCCGAGTGGTTGGCCATGGGTCTTGGTCAAACGGAAACTATTCTGGAGATCGACGGCGATATTGCGTTGGCGACGGATGAAGTGGCGCAAAGACTTCATTTGGAATCCGCGCAGTTTTTGGAAAAACGAAACGGCTTGGCTCAGATTGTGCGCGTGCCAAAGTTGAACAAGGACTTTAGCCCGAGTGAGATCGGAACGATTGAATTTCAACGGCCTGGGTATATACGCATCGTTCAAAGCGGAGCGCTGGTCACTCAGTGGATTATTGCCGCCTCAATTGGAGTTGTGCTGCTTGCCGCGGGGGCGCTTTGGATTGCGCGAAGTAGGCGGGGGAGTCGTGATGTGGGTGGTAGTATTTCTAGATGACCAGTTAGAGCAGGTAGACTTATCTTGCCTGGTGAAAAAAACGGGATTAGAAATTTGGACTTACATCTTGGCAAAGCGTGCCCGAAAGGGGGCAGTAAAGGGGTATTTGAATGAGCGTTCTATTAAATCTGATCTGGATATTTTTGGCGGGATTATGGCTTTTCTTGTGCTATTTATTAATTGGGTTGTCATTTTGCGCAACCATTATTGGCATACCAATGGGCTTGGTCAGCATGATGATTGGCGTGCAAATGCTTATGCCGTTTGGCAAAAATGTTGTTCCGCGGTCCGGTGGCTCTCCGGGGTGCATTGGGTTATTGCTTGCGTGTTTTTGGATTTTGACCGCTGGGCCAGCCCTGTGCATACTTCATCTGGTCGCGGGACTTGCCATGTGCCTGACCGTGATTGGTATTCCAATTGGTCTGCAGAACTTTAAGTTCATGCAGGTTGCGTTGCTACCCATGCACTATGAGTTAAGGTGAATTCGCGCTATGCAAAGCGCGCTCAACTTCAATGGGCCTGAGTAGTGATATCAGTAAAGAACTTAATTTTACTTTTGAACTTTTTCGGTTGCTACGCACAGAGTTTTGTTTGTCTTTTCATTGATGATCCGCGCAATAAATTTATATTCTAAAATATGATTCTCTGGATTAGAGTTTGTTATTTCCAAGACCTCGAGTTCAAGTCCAAGAACTAATTTTCGGGGGGCGGGTTTATCTAGGGGGCGATAAAAGCCATCGTCTTTATCATCTCCACCACCATAAAAACTAGGATCAATAGAACGCTTTTGAATGACTTGATCCCATTCCTGTAAATAGCCAGGCATGTTTGGATCAAGTTCTTGTCTGAAATACAAATTATTTTTCGCGAATTGCTTTTCCACAGCAATAAATAATTCGCGCCCCTTGTCGCCATTGGGGGTCCACCCTAGCTCGTCAGTGTTGTTTTTAAATAACATTAGCGATATTACAATATTTTCATTGCCCTTCTTATCAACAGAAAAAACTTCAATAATTAGGGAATTAATAATATCTGCAACAAGTTTTTGTGCAACTTGATCTATCTCTTCCGAAGTTATGGTGCGCTCCGCAATATTTCTAGGCGAGGCAGCCTTTGCTCCCGCGCACCCTATAAAATTTAAAGACACCATTGTCCAAAGTGCGAGTGCAATAAAAATATGATTCGATTTATTGTCGATGCCAGCCACCCCTTGATCTTTAGTTCCGTTTTTCGATCGGTACGGATGCCACTACGAGAGTTGTCTTTGTTTCTCCATCAATAATTTCTGCAGTAAGAGAAAATTCGTTCAAGGTTCCGCCGTTCTCTGGACTCGTGTCTTTCGCAAATTCCAGTATGAGACCTAAAACCGCCTTGCTTGCCCCACCAGTAGTGACAGATCCGGTATCCGTTTTGTATCGCTCATCTGAATCTTGTTTGTCAAATTGCTCAATACCTTTGACATAATTAGGCAACTCGGGATCTAAATCTTGCCGAAATGTAATTCCAAAGCCTGTGAATTGTATTTTAATTTGAGTGAACAAATTCCTGAGCTTTCCTGATTTTCCACTCCATGAAGGATCTTCTGAGTTATTTGTATAAGCCTGGAGCAAAACAACAGTCTCTCTATTGGCCTGTTTCATTTTCTGTACAAATGCATCAAATCGAGGCGCTTTAACAATATCGTTAACTAGATCAGAGCCGGCATTTTTTGTTTCTTTCATGGTGAGATTTCGGGCTTGATTGGAGGCGGCATATGAAGCATTGCTTCCCGCGCACCCCACAATTGAAATCGAGATGAACCCGCAAAAGATGCTTGTGATAACGTCACGAAATGAATTGATACGCATGATTTTATACCTCTGTTTAATTTGAATCAGATCGAATAGAAATCCTAAAGTCAGTTGCATTTGAACCAGATGTTGATCCAATTTCCTCAACTTCGCCTGGCTTAAGCGTGTAGGTTCGCCACGTAATGGAAGCACTGCTGATATTCACGCCGTCTTTGTCGAACCAAGCGAATCGAGCTTCAATTGTCCGTGTGGAACTTCCAGCGTTGCGAACAGTGACCTGGGCAACTTTGGCGCCAGAGCGTTCATCAATGCGCGCGGCCTCCACAACAACGTCGCTTGCTAATCCAGAATCGCGAATGACGCGCCGAAGATCAACATTCGAAGTTGGACCGCCTGTTTCGTATGTGTTCACTGCGCAGCCAGGCATTGCCGCAACAAATGAACTTATTGCCAAAAACAAGATGGTCAGAATGGCCGCGGATGTTCGAATTGAATTAGTCACGTTTTAATAATACCACGGAGCTGTTTGGGGATCAATAGATTTGCGCGAGCATTGATTTATAGTTAATTCCTATGAGATTGAGTGATTCGCATGCATCGGTTCATGCGGTTGAATAAATTCAATGCGGCTTGTTAAAAAACTAGCAGTCCATTAAATCCGCTATTGTGAAGTTGCATAATCAAGACGAATTGATTTTGAATGCAAGAACGGAATCAGCAGCAAGCCGGGCGCGGCCGCCACAATCGACAGCGCATAGAAGGATTGGTAATCCAAATTTTTCAGCATCCAGCCGCTGAGAACGCCGATCAACGTGTTGCCAATGGCCATGACCGAGGTCAGCAGCGCGTACTG
>SIAM01000064.1 GCA_009691785.1 Phycisphaerales bacterium | reverse complement strand
GATTCATATCATTTGTCATAACCTTGCCATCCCGATTGCTCAGGAAGAAAAAGTTGTTGAATTGACCAATTCTTATAATTGGCTTTCACGGAGGATATGACAATCAGAGACTGTGATCTCTGAGTTGCTCCCAATAATGGGAACTGGCTTCCATGATCTGGCCGTAACCAAATCACAAAAACCGCACATCCTCGCGGCGTATCCAAACTGTTCACTTTTCAAAGAGAATCCTTCCTTCCAACCTTTCGATTGGAAATGCAGGGTCGAGGAGTTTAACCAAATCCCCATCCCTGTCAACTCTTTGGGGAGCAAATTCCAAATTGTTTATAACTTGGCTGATGCTGGCCTTTGGACCATCCTTAAATGTTTCTAAAATGAATATTTGAATGGATACCTGAGTCTCTTTTTGGCCATTGAATCAGTCATAAACGGCATTTAAATAGACATTTATGGCTATTTCTCGACCATGCAAACCACCGCCGAAGCCACGCGTGTGGCGCCAGCTTGCAGAAGCACTTGGCTGGCCTGGGCCAAAGTTACCCCTGTGGTTCGAATGTCGTCCACCAAAAGAATGTTCTTTCCAACTAGACCTTTGCCACGCCAACGACGCACGGCAAAGCGTTGCAAACGCCGCAAACGCCCGCTGCGATTCAATGTTTTTTGGGTGCGACCAAAGCGTTGCCACAGCGCGCGCCGCAGCGGAATGCGTAATTCACACGCCAGCGCGCTGGCAATAAGGTCGCTGTGGTCAATTCCACGCATCACGCGCCGTAAAAACGGCGTTGGTATTGGAACAACAATCCAATCTTGCGCCGTTGCATTGCCGGTCATGCCTAATTTCACTTCGGCTTTGCGCGCAAGCACTATGCCCAACGCTGTTGCGGCTCGCGACCATCTTTGCTTTTTCACAGCCAACACAATTTCAGAAAGCGGCAATTCATACCGACCAAGACAATACAAATCGCTGGTCTCAAATTTGGCGACTTCGTGCGGCGACTGCATTTGAATGGCCTCATGCACCGCACGCTGTGCGTTCTCGCGGCCGCGCCCCAGGAAATATTCCTCGCATTGCGCAAGCCATGTCAATGCGCGTTTCCACATGGAATTGTTCATGCGCCAATCATGCCGACGCCACAAGGCCGTCTTGTAAAAACTGCCTTTTTTCAGGCATATTTACAACATTTTTAGCGAGTATTGCGCCACGCTTCATCACGCAAAGCGAATCGGCAAAGCACACAACGCAACTTACGCCTTGGCCATGCGACGCAACACCGTGTGCAAAATGCCGCCGTTGCGGTAGTAGTCCACCTCAACAGGCGTGTCGATTCGACAGATCGTTTCAAACTTTATGTCAGCCGCGCCAGATCGCCGCGCGTGAACCGTGATCAATTGACGCGGCATAATGTCAGCTGGCAAATCAATGTCAAATGTTTCCTGGCCAGTCAAACCCAAACTTTGCGCGGTCTGTCCAGCTTGATATGTGAGCGGCATCACGCCCATGCCAACCAAGTTGGAGCGATGGATGCGCTCAAAACTTTCCGCGATCACCGCGCGCACACCCAACAAGTACGCGCCCTTTGCGGCCCAGTCGCGCGATGAGCCCATGCCGTAATCCTTGCCCGCAAGAACCACCAGCGCGGTGCCGACTTTCTTGTAATGTTCCGCGGCGTCAAAGATGGGCTTGACCGCGCCGTCAATAAAATCCGTGGTCACGCCGCCCATTGTTCCAGGCGCAAGTTGATTTTGAATGCGCGTGTTGGCGAATGTTCCGCGCGTCATCACGCGGTCATTGCCACGGCGGCTTCCATAACTGTTAAACATGCTCACGGGCACGCCGTGCTCCATTAAATAAGCCCCTGAAGGCCCGTCTTTTTTAATGTTTCCTGCGGGCGAAATGTGGTCGGTGGTCACGCTGTCGCCAAGTTTGGCCAAGCAACGCGCATGTTTAATGGAGCCAATCGGACCTGGCTCGGCCAACGTCATAGTGGTGAAAAATGGTGGCTCTTGAATGTAGGTGCTCTTTAGGTTCCATTGATACATGTCCCCGCGCGTGGTGGCAATGTCCTTCCACTCCTCGCTGCCATCAAACACGCTGGCGTACTGCGTTCGAAATTGTTCATTGGTCACGCTGGAGGAAACCGCGGCGTCAATTTCTTTTTGGCTTGGCCACACGTCGCGCAAGTACACGGGCTTGCCGGACTTGGAAATTCCAAGTGGTTCAGTTTGCAAATCAATGTCAACCGTGCCAGCGATTGCGTAAGCCACCACAAGCGCGGGGCTTGCTAAATAATTCGCCTTCACGTCCGGATGAACGCGCGCCTCAAAATTTCGGTTGCCCGAAAGCACGCTGGCCACAACCATGTCGTTGCCCTTGATGGCATTTTCCACGGCCTCTGGAAGCGGACCACTGTTGCCAATGCACGTGGTGCAACCGTAACCAACCACATAAAAACCAAGCGCCTCAAGCGCCGGCATGCAACCGGACTTCTTCAAATATTCCGTCACAACTTTGCTGCCTGGCGCCAGGGAACTTTTCACCCATGGTTTACGAATTAAGCCAAATTCATTGGCTTTTTTAGCCAAAAGACCCGCGCCAATCATAACGCTTGGATTGCTGGTGTTGGTGCAACTGGTGATGGCGGCAATCACCACGGCGCCATTTTTCAGAATGCATTCTTGTCCGTCCATCATAATGGCCACGCCGTCATCAGCCAACTCCGTTGCGGTCGGCGCACCACTTGCCGCGGCTGCTTTGCCAGCGGATTTTAATTTTGGAAGCGCGGTGTGCCAAGAACTCTTCATGGCCTTCAACTCCACTCGATCTTGTGGACGCGATGGTCCCGCCAAACTTGGAGTGATGGTTGATTGATCAAGTTCAAGAACGGTCGCATAAGAAATTTCACGCGCATCATCGCGCCACAAACCTTGCGCCTTTGAATACATCTCCACGGTCTTGATTAAATTCTCATCGCGGCCTGACAAGCGCATGTAGGTCAATGTCTGTTCATCAATTGGAAAGAAGCCGCATGTCGCGCCGTACTCTGGCGCCATGTTGGCAATGGTGGCGCGATTGGCAACCGGCATGTCGGCCAAGCCCGCGCCAAAAAATTCCACAAACTTGTTCACCACTCCGTGCTTGCGCAACATTTCCGTGACGCGCAACACCAAATCCGTTGCCGTGGCGCCCTCGGGCAACTTGCCCGTCAAGCGAACACCAACAACCTCCGGAATCAGCATATAAATAGGCTGTCCTAGCATTACAGCCTCGGCCTCAATGCCGCCAACGCCCCAACCCAGAACGCCCAAGCCGTTAATCATGGTCGTGTGGCTGTCGGTTCCAACCAAACTATCTGGATACAGCACGCCATCTTTTTCCCACACAACCTTGGCTAGATATTCCAGATTCACCTGATGCACAATGCCCGCGCCCGGCGGCACCACGCGGAAATTCTTAAACGCGCCTTGCCCCCACTTTAAAAATTCATAACGCTCCATGTTGCGCTCAAATTCTTTTTCACTGTTAATGGTCAACGCCACGCCACTGGCATACGCATCCACTTGAACCGAGTGGTCAATCACCAAATCGCACGGAACCAGCGGATTCACGCGCTTGGGGTCGCCACCCATTCGCTGCATGGCGCCGCGCATGGCGGCCAGATCAACCACGCAAGGAACGCCCGTGAAATCTTGCAGCACCACGCGCCCTGGCATGAACGGAATTTCCTCATCGCTTTGACGCTTGGGATCGCTCGCGGCGATCGCCTTCACATGCTCTTGCGTGTACACGCGGCCATCCACATTGCGCAACACGCTTTCCAACAACACTTTGATTGAATAGGGAAGCCGATCCACATCGCCAAACTTTTTCAGGGCAGAAAGGCTGTAATAATGCATTTCCCCTTGCGGAGTAGAAAGTGCGGTGCGGGCTCCAAACGGGTCGTGTGCGGTGTGCGCCATGTGGTAACTCCTTGATGCAAGAAAATTGCGAATGAAGGGTTGATTCTAGCGAAATTCGCGCGCAATGAAGCTTAAAAATGTGCCCAAGAATTCATGTGAATGCGCTCGTTCAATCACAGCTGCGCACGCCACGAATCAGTTGGGTCAAATCAAAACTCATGCAGCGCGCGCCATCACAATTCGCATGGCAATATCACACACGCAATTCTTATCACAGTGAATCGCCCTTGCTACGCAGCGTAATTTCCGCGCGTGGCCCGTGCACCATGTGCTCGGCGGGAACGCTCTCGGTCAGAAAAACTCCACCCGCAATCACGCAACCGGCGCCAATCACCGTGTCACCGCCAAGAATGGTGGCGCCCGCGTACACGGTCACATGATCATGCAAGGTTGGATGGCGCTTGTAATTTTTACGCGCGCGGCCGCTCTCATCTTGCTCAATACTTTTCGCGCCCAAGGTCACGCCCTGATAAATCTTGCAACGCTTTCCAATCACGGTGGTCTGGCCAATCACCACGCCAGTGCCGTGGTCAATGAACAAGCCCGCGCCAATGGTCGCGCCCGGATGAATATCAATTCCAGTTCTACGGTGCGCAATTTCAGCCAACATGCGCGGCACCAAGGGTGCGCCAAAATCGTGCAATTCATGGGCAAATCTGTGCACAATCAACGCCTGCACGCCGGGGTAACACAAAATAACTTCATCCACGCTTTGCGCCGCGGGATCGCCATCAAATGCGGCCGCGGCGTCGGCGGCAAGCAATGCACGAATGGCGGGAATGGCCGACACAAGTTTCGCCACCACGTGCGCCGCTTGTGTCGCGGCGGCTTTCTCATTGTGTGACATGGTTGGCGCATTCCGCGCGGTCACGCCTTGATTGCTTGGCGCGTTCTCTGGCGTGGAACTTTCCGCCACATGCATGGCTGCCAACACTTGCGGCACAAGGCAGCGCACAAGCTGTTCAACATTGTGCTCCACTGTTGCGCTAGCGCCATTTGGTTGCGCCGCAAAAAAACCTGGAAACGCCAAAGATCGAAAGAGTTTGATAGCCAATTCCAATGCCGCGGAATCAGGAACTAACGACCCACGTGCGCGCCGCGATGCTGGCAAAGATTCAACGCTGGCTTGAATCGACGCAATGAACTTGCCCATTTCCGTGCTGTCATTGGCTTGATTCATCCGCTAATAGTACGACACGCAGAAATAGCGCGTTCAAACATCACTTTGCTGGATATTCAAACACGCCGCGCCCACTCTTGTCACCAAGTCGCCCTGCCGTCACCAACTGGCGCAGCAACGGACACGGGAAAAATTTGGGATTTCCAAGTTCGCGGTGCATCACCATCATGATGTCCTGACACACATCAAGCCCAATAAAATCCGCCAAGCGCAGCGGCCCCATTGGGAAATTACAGCCCAATTTCATAATTTGATCAATGTCCTCCGGCTTCGCAACCCCTTCCATCCACGCATAAAAAGCCTCGTTAATCATAGGCATAAGAACTCTATTTGAGACAAATCCCGCCCGATCATTTGCAGGAACCGGCGTCTTTCCAAGCGCTTTGGCAAGTTCAATCGTGCGCTCGGTTGTCTCTTCACTTGTGGCAAAACCTTTAATCACTTCCACAAGCGCCATCACCGGAACTGGATTAAAGAAGTGCATTCCAATGACGCGCGCCGCATCTAGACCCACCGCGGCGGCAATATCCGTAATGGAAATACTGCTTGTATTGCTGGACAAAATCGCTGGTGCGGGAAAGTGCGCCTGCATTTCACGGAAGATCTTCTTCTTCAATTCAACATTTTCCGTGGCCGCCTCAATCACCCACTGCGCGCCTTTGGCTTGATCCATTGCAGCCACATAGTGAATTCGTGCCAGTGCCGCATCCGCGTCAACTTGCGTCATGCGCTGCTTTTCCACGGCTCTAGCCACGGTTTTCTTGTGATACGCCTTGGCGCGATCTAGCTGTTCTTGCTTCACGTCCACTTGAAATGCCTCTATTCCTGCAGCCGCAGCAATAAATGCAATTCCAGAACCCATTGTTCCCGCACCAATCACCGCGCATTTCACAATTGCAACACTCATTTTAAATTCCTTCTTGAATCGATCAACTTGACATTCAGATTGAACAACAAACGCGCGTCTTGTGCTGCAAATTTAAAAATATTTGCCGATTTCCAAATACGAATAGATCCGCACAAAATATTGAGTCTTATAATTAAAACGTCAAAAAAACACGCTTATTTATAAAAAAACAAACTTTTTTAAGATTCATTTTGAATTTCAAATGCCAAGGCTGCCACAGCTCTAGCCGTTTACAGATTGATTAGCGCAAAATAAAAGAACAAAATCACAAAAAACTTGAATTATTACTTGTAAGCATGATTTTTGGAGTCAGATTGATAATGTGATCTCATGCCGGTAGATCATATTCACTCTGTTCCCTTTCTTCCCTTTCTTCCCTTTCCCCCCACCGGACATCTGGAGTATAACAATGGGTTTCCCAAAGAGCGTAATTAGTTTTGGAGTGCTTGCGGCTGCCGCAAGCGCAAATGCATCTATCCTCGGCTACGAAGGTATAAGTTACATCGTAAATGATGGATCAACAGGATATAGATATTCAGTAATGGATGTCTATGTAAAATGCAGCGGCCAATTCGACAAATGTGTTAATTTCTACGGCCAAAATTTGGCTGGTAAGACTAGCTGGGTCACAACCACTAAGAACGGCGTGGCAAATGCCAATAATGCATCAACAGCCACCAACGGTGCTCCTTGGGTGCACTCAGACGGAACAGGTTGGATGCCAAACAGCGCGGCAAATTCAAACGCTTGGGATTCATTTGTGACCATCGGTGCGCGTAGCCAAACAGAAGCGCAAACCAGTTCAGCCATTACTGCTGATCCATATTTCGTGAATGGCAACAGCCCTGGTGCGGGAACTGTCCAAGGCGGATACAACAGCACTGGCTTCTATGTTGGTGCTGGTTGGTACACAGCTTCTCCACTTTACATTGGCGATTTGGCTGGTTCATACGCTGATAAGAAAATGTTGCTTGGTCGTTTCACAATTGACATATCAAGTTGTTTGGCTACTGATGTCATTACCATGCAAATGCATGGCCAAGTGACATTCAAGGTCAATGGAACGAGTGCTGGTGGTGGAACAACCACTCAACCAACATTCACCATGAACGCGACTTACCTCGTACCATCCCCAGGCGCACTCGCCTTGGTTGGTCTCGCTGGCTTAGTAAGTCGTCGTCGTAAGGTCTGATTTACTTCAATTGTTCTTGTGAACCCCAAGAGCCCGATGGTTAACCATCGGGCTCTTTCATTTTTATTTTTGCTTGGCTAATAAAAACGCCATATTTAAATCTAATTTGGCGATTTTTATCTACTGTTTCAAAAATCAGAAAAACCTTACAGAATAATTTTGACATGCTAAAAATTCGGCTTATGGTGAAAGCGTCTAGCAAATCAAAGATCAGAAATGATCAAATTTGCAAGGGCCAGTGAGGTAGGGAGTGGGTAACTTAAATTTGTCTTGTGAGTCTTCAAGAATCCTTTCTGCTTGAAGAGCATGAAGTTCTAGATACCTTTAAGATCCTGAAAAATTTAAAAACTCGTTTCAAATCAAATGCCTTTGGGCGGATTTGATTGATGTCGGAAAAGCGTTTGTTCTACCCAATACTTTTTTAGGAATCTCGTGATTATGAAACACTCTTGCCAAATTGTTTCCACTCTTCTTGCAATTTCATTTACTGGAGCCGCTAGCGCCGCCTCCGAGGCGGGCTTGCAAGGTCTGTATGCAAAAAATTACTTGCTGACCGATGACGGTTCTTCCGCAACTGGCAGCAATGCTTTTTACAGCGTTATGGATGTCTATGTAAAGTTTAATTCCGCCAATGGCATTGGCAAAGATGGTGAGCGCATTGTGAGCGTCTTTGGTCAAACCACCACAAGCGCGTCCACCTATGGCGTTGACCAGAAGGCCAAATATCTGAATAGCGATGGGTTGGCTTTCCAACACAGCAATACAAGTTGGATGCCAGGCACAACCGCTGGTGGCGGCACAGGCAACAACACGTGGGATTCATTTGTGACCCTTGGATGCCGTGCTCAAGGTGCTACAAATACAGGTGGCGTGACTGCTGACCCGTACTTCGCCAATCCTAATGGTCCAGATGTAAGCGCTATTGTCAACAAACCAAATAGTGTTGGTGCCTACCCAGGCGCGGGTTGGTTTCAAAGTAATCCGCTAGATAATCTCTGGGAAACCAACGCCAGCGCTAACGCTGACAAGTTGATCATGATTGGTCGATTCACTTTAAAGGTCTCCGACATTGTCGCCTTGGATACAGGCGCGCCTGCTCCAAAGATGGTCATGTGGCTACAGACCACCGGCAAGAGCGTTGCTCAAACTGGTGGAACAACCATGTACGCCTTTTATGGCGCAAACCTGAGAAGCGACATGCAAAGCCAGTACACCATCAGCAACAAAGTATGGACATTGGATCCCACATTTGAAGGCGTCAATCTTGGCCAAGAAGCGTGGACATTTGCTATTCCAACTCCAGGCGCGGCGGCTTTGATTGGTCTTGCGGCTTTGATGACAGGTCGTAGACG
The DNA here is from genome assembly GCA_009691785.1 of Phycisphaerales bacterium. Classification (GTDB taxonomy): domain Bacteria; phylum Planctomycetota; class Phycisphaerae; order Phycisphaerales; family SM1A02; genus SYAC01. The sequence goes on along the minus strand of SIAM01000064.1, from coordinate 719 downwards.
GAACTAAGCCAGAATTTAGTATTTAACTGCCTATTTCAATCACAAGACGCCACCTAGCAGCAGGCGCATAATTTATGTAAATAATTGCAAACTTCATTTGACACCGCTTATTTCGGTGTTATAAATGATTTGCGGGTTGAAATCCGACCGATCCGTGTGTTTCTAGTTGTCGGAAGAGTGAGTTGGCTTAAAGGGTATTAAAAATTATCGGATTTGGAATGCAAGGTTTGTAACTTGTAAATAAGTTCAAACACGACTTGTTCATTCAATCTCAGCACGCTCCGTGCGACATTCAATTTCTCCAAGCTTTCAAGCCCAAGAAGAAATTGAATCCAAGTTGCAAAGTTGGGTGCGGGTCTGAATGAAATGGCGCCAAATCTGAAACAGGACTCCAGCACGCCGCTGCCGGAGATTTCAGTGAAAGGGACTGAAATCTCCGGCAATTGCGGTGCTTGCATGTGAAGCACTGTTTCAGAACGCCAAAGTCTGGCTGCTTTCCAAATTCATCACGACTTACTGCAAATCTTTTCCAGATTTGCTTGTTTCACAGTGGTTCTTTCCAGAACTACATTTCCATAAGGAGCGCTTCAATGCGTACTACTTCAATCGTTTCCACTCTTCTCGCAATTTCATTTACCGGTGCGGCCAGCGCCAGCGTGGCGGGCTTGCAAGGCCTGTATGCCAAGAATTATTTGCTGGCCTCGGACGGTTCGGCTGCA
>SIAM01000017.1 GCA_009691785.1 Phycisphaerales bacterium | reverse complement strand
CAACAAGGCCAAGGTTGCAGCCGAATGAATGTTCGCGGCGCGACTCATTTGTGTCGCTACAGCGTTCATATACACCATCCGCCCACGGCTACTGGCATTGGCGGATGCGTTCTGGGCGGCTTCCACGGCGCTTTGGGCTTGCGAAACATACAAATTATGCTCGCCAACCAATGCGGTCACGGATGCCAAGGCATTTTGCGCGGTGGCTGTTGTGTTGGATCCCACTGTATTGGTGAAATCTCTGAGATATTGAATCCCGGCGGCTTGGCTGTTGGAAAATTGTTGATTGAATGAGGTGGTCGCATCTGACGCTTTAGCAAGCGCATTATTTAAATTTGTGTGGTAGCTGGCGGACAAACCATTGATCGTTAAATTCGCCATTTCCGCGTTCGTTTGATTCAAATCAATCGCATCCATCGTGCTTTGGGCTTGTTGTTGTACGGAATTTGCGCCCGCATACAGCGAGTTGAATTCGCGCAATGCTCCCAAATCAAAATCTAATCCTGCTTGAGTGGAGCCATTGTCGGCTAGGTTGTCAAACTGGCTCTTGTGCAAATTTGAACTTGTCAAATCCGTCAGGCTGCGCAATTCAAACCCAGCCATTCCGGTCTTGATTGAATTGTCGTCGGAACCATCCACATAGACCATATCGGCTTTTCTTCCCATTAATTCAACTTGCTCTTGCATGATGGACAATTGCGCGTCAATTAAATTTTTGTTAATGCTGCCATCCGCAAGTTGATCTAGCGCCTCCCTTGAATTACTCATGGACAAATCCGCCAGTGTTTGAATGGCGCCTGATCGCACTTGGGATATGTCAACAAATGGCTTGGCATTGTTCACAAAACTTTCATACGAAAACCTGCTGTTGGCCATAGTGAAATTGTCCGAAATTTTTTGCGCCAATTCCAGTATGCCTTTAGGTCCATTTTCCGCACTGTTGGTGAGATACGCCATGGAATGCAGACCAATTCGCACAGCCTCAAGATAGTGGAGTTCCTGGGTCCGAAACATTTCCTGAGTTCCCCGCGAACTTGCGTTCGTATAATTGTCTCTTGCATTTTTCGCCGCAGCCAAACCCTGTGCAACTTTGTCGCTGGCCATAGCCACAAAGTCTGAAAGTTTGGAATACACAACTTGCGCATGGGTGTCTTTGTTATTCTCAATTAAACCGCCCAAATTGGACAAGAATGTGTTCATTTGACGCAAGGCTAATTTCAATTCCGCGGTATAGACAACGGATTGAATTTTGCCTCGATTCAAATCTTGCAACGCTATTTCAGCATTGTGCAAACTGGTGTAAGCGTTGGTCACATTTCCCAAGGCAGATTGAATTGTGGCGTTGTACTCACCCGCCCGTGCAAGCCGAGTTGTTGCATCTTGGTCCAGCGACCACAAACTATTTTCTAAACCATTCAGCAACGAACCATCACGCTTGCCAACTTCAGTTATGTCGCCATTGGTGGTGAAGTATAATGTTGGATCAAATCTCATCGCCGCGTATTGCTCATTCGATTTGGCAAGATCAATTTGAGCAGAGTTTTTCATTGCTTGCAATTCCCATTGAATGCCATTTCTAATCACGTTAGGTAGGCTTGCAAATGAATTATGTCTATCGCTATAGTCCGAATCTGTTCCATTCCAGAGAGTGTTCAAATTGAACAACGAGTTGGTCCATGCTCCACTTTCGTAAATGGCAAAGTTCCGGTTGAACAAATGAAGGGTCTCATTGCTTGTGCTTGCATTCTGCACCGAGCCATAGGTCAAAGATGAAATATTGCCACCTGTTGCAAAAATGTTTGTAGAAGACAGCGCAATCGCGTCATTAATTGCGTTTTGATTGTTCTCGCCAGCTTGTGTCTGTTGAATTTGCTGGGTATTGGAGCTGGGATTCACACCAGCCACGCCTTGCGCAACTTGCTGATCAACATCGGATGAACTCACCAATGTTCCTGCGATTGGTGGAGGCCCAATCGTGCTCACCCACGCGTTCTGAACGGGATCTTGCTTTCCTGTTTCGGATGATGTCTTACCTTGGCCAGAAACAAAGTAGGACAAATTAGAGGATATGTATGTCACTTCGATGGCGTTGATGCTGTTGGTGTTTACTCCAGAGAGGGCAACTCCTTTCAGGGGACCAGATTCGAGACCGAAGCCAGTTCCCCGAACTGCCAATGTGGTTTGCGGCGTCACCACTTTAAAGTCATTTGAAAAACCAACATGATCAACCTTGAAATCCGCTCGCCCACTTTTCACGGTGGCAAGAGTGCGTAAGACTTGCCCCTCCTGCACCATGATGGGCAATTGAAAACTTGTTCCTGCGTCCACAAGAATGGTGGAATTTTTCCCCACTCGTAGCGTTGATCGACTCTTGAGACCCGTTCGAATCTCAGCGCCCGATTCCAAAAGATCATTTACTTTCGCCACATTCCATGGTGACGACTCGGATGTTCTCCAACGAACCTTGCCTTGCACATCCATGAATATGGCTTGCAACATAACCACATCCTCTGGCAAACTTGGCTGTATTGCCTCAACGGGCTTGGTCATGTCATCGGCATTTACAAAACGACACACGGAAGCCGCGCTAAGACCCATGGCTACCGATAATGTTGCTCCCAAAATTTGAATCGTGTTTTTTTTACCCATGATTTCTCAAACTTTCAATTAGATACTCTATACGCAAGGATTTATGAATTGAAACTACAATAAATTCTTCAGATTCAATATCCAATTCAAATTGTGCAATACAAGCCCGAATAACAGAACTCTCTTCAATCTGGGTCTAAATTGAAGTCAAATCGAGGCTATGGCCTAATTTTGAGCTGATTTTGGCACCGCGGAATTGATTGGTTCTGGGAACGAGTCTGGCTCGACTGGCGGTTCAAATCCCGCAGGAACCACAAGTGGCGCTTCAAGCGGACCAGACGCCGGCAATGTGCCCTCTTGTATGGCGGCTTCGTTGCCAGGCGTGATTGCGGATTGACCCGCGGTTTCATCAATCTGAAGTTCGCCAGCATTCAATACAGAGCGACCCACGATGCGTTCAAGCCGATTAATGTAATCAATAAATTCTCCGCCAGTCAGCGACTGATTGTCCGTTCGCAATGGAAGAATTTCCATGTAGATCAATTCCTTCACGGCGTAGCGATCTATGGGACCGAAGAGCATCATGGTTACGCCACCACGAATCTTCATGATGCGGCAACCCGCCCCCGCCATCCAACCAACATGCGCGGCCGCGTTGGCTTGTTGATCAAACGAACTCGACAACCACTTTCGCTGAATTCCCGCGGTGACGCGGTCTTGATAATCCTTGGAGGTATCAGTTCCATCTTCTAGAATCAAGAAGGTATGCAAGGCGTCATTGTTGGTCACCGCGGGCATGTCCTCCATCGCGTCAAGAAATTCGATCTCTTGTTGCGGCGCCGCAAAATTGTCCACGGCGGATGATTTCATCATGTAAGGCTGGCATGCGCACAGCAACCACAAGCAGCACAACAATGGCAATGAACTAAAACGCATAGGTCATCCCCACGTAGAAAAATTGCCTATTTGCACCTTGATTTTCGAAAAACACGCTGCTGTTGGGCATAAAAATACCGTAGCGCATATTGAAATTAATGTCGCTGGTAATGCGCCAATCCAGCGTGGCGTCTACTTCGCCTCCAATTAAATTTGAACCGCCGGGTCGTGTAAGAATATTGATGGGCGCTTGGTTGTCGACTTTCATGAACAGAAAACCAGTTATGCCCAAACGCAAATCGCGTGCCCATGAAGAAGGATCAGGCAATAAATCCGTGCTGATTCCCGCTGACGGACAAAGTAAATTCGCGGGATCCGGCGCCAAAGCGAACCCCGTGTTGATGTAGCCCAACGAATTAAATGAGTGGTCTGTGTGGTTGGGAGCAATACCACCAAATGTTGTGCCGCTATCCAATCGATTTTTGTCACCGCTACCAACTAAAACGGAAAGATCCACTCGCGTGTCGACTTCGTTACGCAGTAGATAGGTCAGACCCGCCAAGCCAGCCTCGGCGCTAATCCTTGTCTCCTGTTGTGGTTGGGAAAGAGAGCCACTGTTTGGATCCAAGGAATCGCTCAAGGTTAAGCCAAATTCATACGCGAATTCGGTGCGATACACCAAATCCGCGCCCAAACTTCCAGTGCTTCCGAAGCCTGCGTAGCCGTTGTTATAGTTAAATGTTGTTGGCACTGTTCCAATTATGTTTTGCTGTCCACCATTCTGATCCTCTTGCCAGAGGGCGTACACATAGGGCTTCTGCCCTGGGATTCCGTTCCAATTTAATTTCATTCCTGAATAAACCCGTGAAGTATCAGTGTCATATCCAGGGCGCGATGTGTCCCAGTCAACGGTGTCCTGCCCAGCGGTCTGCGCAAATATTCCCTCCACCATCAAGTCGCCAACGGTCAATTCGGCTTTCACCGCGTACATGTAATTGCTCAACACCAATCCTTGACCCCAAATCAGGTAGTTGCGCCCGCCTTTGATGACCAGATTAAACTCGGGAGGCAAGGAACCATTTTGACTTTTTGTAAAGCCCGCTAAATCAAATTCGGCCCAGTAAATTTCACCAATTGGATTTTGCCACCCTTGCTCCTTTGCATCCGGCGCCAAATCACGACTACCGTTGGTGTCCCACTCGTTGTATAAAAAACGTAGACGGCCAAAGAACCGGATGCCTCCGTCCAGCTCCGCGCGCAGAAACAAACGTACATCGGGCGTGGTCAAATATTGGCTTTGACTTTGCGAATTTTGGATCATGTTGTAGGCGTAGCGAAATGTTCCGCCCGCGTCCAAAAGTAAGCGCTCAGAGATTGGGGTTTCCCTGAAATAATCTTGGCGATATTGCGCGTCTTCCGAGTTCAGTTGCCTTTGAACATTATTGGCCAGGACATTAATATTTTGCGCCGTGGCATATGATGTCACGCACAACATGCCACCAATGATGAGAATTGTAATTCCCTTAACCATTGCATTTCAATACTAGCGGCGGCGGCAATAATTAGATCCCACTTGCAACATTGCATTGGAATTTTTTTTATATAGAACTCGGTCTGTATGCAATCTGATTGTGCTAGAGTTTCCATATGCAATTGTTGATGATCGGTACAGGCAACATATTTTCTTCCGCGCGCTTTGGCTGCTCAGCCATAATCAAAGGTCCAACTGGCAAAATTATGATCGATTGCCCCGATTCTTTGCCCATGGCCTTGCGAAAAGCGGGTGAAAAATCTGGATGGAAGGTTGATCCACTTGAGATAACCGATTTGATTATCACGCACTTGCATGGCGATCATTGCAACGGACTAGAAAGCCTTGGTTTTTTGCGGTGGCTGCACCACCGCGAAACCGGCGCTGCATTACCCAAACTTTATATGTGGAAACCGGTTGCGGATCGCCTGTGGGAACGCCTTGCGCCCGCAATGGATCAGTCAGGCGCCGCCAAACTTGCCGACTATTTCGAGATTCGCTTTCTTCATCCCGAGCGCGAAAATTTAATCTGCGGAATAACAGTGTCTTGTCGTGGAACGCAACATCCCATTCCAACCAGCGCGCTGAAGTTCAAGGCCGATGGCAAGTTGCTTGCATGGAGTTCGGACACTCCGTTTGATCCTTCCTTGATTGATTGGCTTGCCAAAGACTCGGACTTGATCATTCACGAAACAAGTCCTGCGCCAACGCACACGCCGGTTTGGTTGCTGAACGCGTTGCCCGAAAAAATCCGCTCCAAAATGCGATTGATGCACATGATGGATGATTTTGATCCAAAGTCGACAACTATTGCTTGCTTGCAAGAAGGCGAAGTTATTTCAGTCTGATGGCGAAAAGCCTGCGCGCCAACAATCAACGCTGATCAATAGCCACATACACCTGCTGATGCGGACCAATGTACGCGGCGTTTGGCCGAATCAATCGGTTGCCATCAAGTTGCTCAATGCAATGGCCAGCCCAACCCGCAATGCGGCTCATGGCGAACATGCACGTGAACAAATCCAGATCTATGCCAATGGAGTGGTATGTGGTGGCTGAATAAAAATCCACATTGGGATAGATGCCCTTGGCGGCAACTTCCTTGGCCATGATTTCCTCTATGCGGCGGCTCATTTCGAACAAGTTTAAATTGCCGGTGTCGGCGGCAACTTGCTTGGAGAATGTTTTTAAATACGTCGCGCGCGGATCAATGGCCTTGTACACGCGGTGACCAAAGCCCATGATGCGGTCGCGCTTGCGCAGTTTTTCCGCGATGTAGGCGTCCACATTCTCAATGGTTCCAATTTCATTCAGCATGATCATCACTTCCTCATTGGCTCCGCCATGCAGCGGGCCTTTGAGCGTGCCGATGGCGGTGACCATGGCGGAATACATGTCGCTGAGCGTTGAAATGGTCACGCGCGCCGCGAATGTGCTGGCATTCAAGCCGTGATCCGCGTGCAAAATCAAGCAGACATCAAGCGCTTTTGCCATGGACGCCGTGGGTTTGGCGGCATTGAGCATGTACAAGAAATTTTGCGCCATAGTCAACGACGCATCGGCGTCCACAATTGGCTTGCCTTTTCTATGTCGATCAAAGCCCGCGATAATAGTTGGCGTCTTGGCGAGCAGGCGAATGGCCTTGCGGTTGTTGGCTTCAACGCTGCCGTCATCGACTTCGCTATCAAACAAAGAAAGCGCGCTGACAAGCGTGCGCAAGACATGCATTGGTCCAGCGTCGCGCGGCATTTCACGAATGAGATTCACCAAGATTGGCGGCAGCGCGTACTCGGCGCGAAGCTGATCGCAAAATGTGTTCAACTCGGATTGGGTTGGCAAGCGACGGTTCCACAACAAGAACACCGTCTCTTCAAATGTGCTGTTGCGCGCAAGCGCGTCAATTTCAATTCCGACATATTCAAGAACGCCTCGACCGCCGTCAATAAACGACATCTGCGTTTCCGCCGCGACGGTCTGTCCAAGGCCTTTGTCAAATATGGGTGCTGCCGAAGTTGATGGTGTTGCGATACTCATGTTGGGTCTCTCAAGATTGATGGAAGATCGTAGTCTATTGGCATGGAAATTCGAAGCGGCAAATTAAAAACTTTGGTGAAAATTTGCGGGCTTCGAACTCTAGATGACGCCATACGAGCCGCCGAACTTGGCGCGGATGCGATTGGATTTGTAGTTGCGCAGGCCTCGCCGCGGCACGTTGACTTCCAAACTGCCCTTGAAATTGCCAACCACATATTGTCCCACATTCATGCGCAAAAGACCATGCCCAATCCAACTGGGGGCGTGAGTGGCAAGGCTTTCCAAATCAGAGCGACACCCGTACTAGTCATGCGCAGTTGGTCGGATGTGACAAACGCGCAATTGCAACATTGGCCGGGGACCATTCAGGTCTATGAAGCAATCGGCGGACCCAACCGTAAGCGCATCTTTGGTTGTTCAATTGAAGAGGCAAACACATTGCAACACTGTCCCCATGAACTCATCAGCGCGCTCTTGATAGATGCTCCCAACGCTGGCGCGGGTGATGACTGGAACTGGTGCCGTCCAACTCAGACTTGGGCCAACCGCTTACCGCTTATTCTTGCCGGCGGACTTACGCCTGATCAGGTTGCCAAAGCCATTTCGCAAACGCAACCTTGGGCGGTTGATGTGAGCAGCGGCGTGGAAAGTTCGCGCGGCGTGAAGGACTTCACAAAAGTGCGCGACTTCATAGAGGCGGCGCGCGGTGCGCAATCGAAAGTGGCTGACAGCTTTCCAAGCGCGTCAGTCACGACATTTGACCAACTGTAATTGACACACTCATCGCAACTTAAATGTTGATTGTGTTTTGTGCGCGAACAAAAACATTCGTCGTTCTATCAGCGCGCCAACATTCAAGCTCAGCACCGCATCACGCCGCGGGGCGGTGAATATCCTGAGCCAGACCAAGTTGAACCAAATGCTTCATGGGTCCGTGGGGCTTTGCGCTTTCGGCTTGCAAATTTTTCCGAGCGCTTGGATTGGCGTAACTGTTAAACACAATCGCCTTGATATTGCCCCAAATGCCTTTAAAACCAGAGAAAGTGTGATCAACCGCGGTGGCTTCATACCCGCTGTGCACCATGCAATTGGCGCATTTGGGGTTGCCGCTTTCATGGCCGTAATGAGCCCAATCAGTCTCATCGATCAATTCTTGAAATGTGTCGGCGTAGCCTTCTTGCAACAAATAGCACGGCTTCTGCCAACCGAAGACGTTGTACGCGGGCATGCCCCACGGAGTGCATTCATAGGTGCGCTTGCCCATGAGAAACTCAAGGAACAGCGGACTCTGATTGAACTTCCAACCCTTCTTGCGATTGGAAAGAATCATCTCAAACAGTTCGTTGGTTTCCTTGCGCTTCAAAAATCCAGATTGATCGGGCGCCTTGTCGTAGGCGTAGCCCGGACTAATCATCATGCCTTCCACGCCAAGGGCCATCATCTCATCAAAGAATACGCGCACGGAATTTGGATCCGCTCCTTCAAAGAGCGTGGTGTTGGTGGTGATTCGGAAACCCATCTTCACCGCCAGGCGAATTCCATCAACAGCTTTCTTGTACGTTCCCTCGCGACACACCGCGAAGTCATGGTTCTCTTCTTGGCCGTCCATGTGCACGCTAAAGGTCAAATATTTGCTGGGCTTGAATGTGCCGGCCTCTAGTTTTTCCTTCAGCAACAGCGCGTTGGTGCACAAATAAATGTACTTTTTGCGCTCAACCAAGGCCTCCACAATTTGCTTGATGTCGGGGTGCAAAAGCGGCTCGCCGCCTGGAATGCTGACCATGGGGGTGGCGCATTCGTCGACCGCGTCCACGCATTCTTTGACTGTCAAATTGCGTTTTAGGACGTGCGCGGGATACTGAATCTTTCCGCAACCGGCGCAGGCAAGATTGCATCGAAAAAGTGGCTCAAGCATTAAAACCAAGGGATATCGCTTGCGTCCAGCGAGTCTTTGTTTGAGCACATAACTTGCAACCGTCCACATTTGGCTAATTGGCACACCCATAATTCTTCGAGACTCCTAAAATTTCAATCATCCTTGCAAACAAGAAAACTTGGCGCATCGTAGCAAGTGTATGACTGCGTTTCCTCACGATTCCCTGCATCCATTTGCCGACAATCACGGAGTCATTCCAATGAACAATGACACTACGATCTCCTTTGTGGAGATAGAGGGCGAAGAAACTTCCGACGAGAGCTTAATGATCGCCCATCTCGCAGGCGACGGACGCGCATTTCCCCTGCTGGTTGAGAGATATCGAACCGATCTTCACCGCTACTTGCAACGGTTTTTGGGCTCGGCCTCCGCGGCGGACGATGTGTTCCAAGAAACGTTTTTACAGATCTATCTTTCAGCATCAACCTTTGATGTCACGCGCACACTTCGCCCTTGGCTGTACACCATTGCATCCAACAAGGCGCGCGATTGGTATCGCCATCAGAAACGCCGCGTCGCTTTAAGTTTGGATAAGCCCATGGGTCACGGCGAAAATGAATTCACGTTGCTTGATGTTGTGGCCTCGAAAAACAAACAACCTGGAGATTCCATGTCGGCGCTTGAAGAATCCTCATGCGTCAAGAAAGTTGTAGACGCGCTTCCAGAATTGCACCGCGAAATTTTACTCATGGCGTACTTCCAGCGCTTCAGCTATCAACAGATTGCCGACATGCTGAGCATTCCTCTTGGAACCGTTAAAAGCAGATTGCATTCCGCTGTGGCGCTCTTTGCCGATGGCTGGGCTCAGACAACTCACGAAACATCCAAGGATCACTCATGATCCCGAGTGATGACAATCATAAAATCTTGAGCGAAGAGAATCGACGCGCGATTGACGCGTTGCTTGAGGCGGGACTTGTGGATGGCGACGACCTTGTTCAAAAACACAATGAATCCGCTGAATCCACGCGACAAGCGGCTGCGTTGTCGTTGCTGAGAAAATTAGAGGCATATCCCGTGTCAGAGCCCGACACGCTTCTGCTGGATTCAACCATGGCGCGCATTGCCCGCGAAGAGCGGGCCAAGCAAGATCGAATGGAAATTCACACGCCAAGCTGGGGCAAGCGAACGCAATGGGCGGATTTTGGCGCAGTCGCCGCGGTGGCGTTGCTAGCCACGGGCGTGGGTTGGCCAATCGCGCAACGAATGCGCGCCGCCGCGCTTGAACAAAATTGCGCCAACAATCTTCGTACTGTTGGATCAAGCATTGCCGCCTACGCGGTGGATCATCGCGGCAATCTTCCTGCGACAGCAAGTTTGGGCGGACTGTTTGAATCCCCCGCCGCTTCCAAACTGGATTGGAGCAATTACGAACACAGCGGACACTTGTTGCTACTTGAACGAAATGGATATGCCAGGCACGACTCGCTTCATTGTCCTGCTTGCACAGCGGGATCCGCGTGTGGAACATTCTCGTTCCGCGTACCAAGCGTAAACACTCCATTTCGACTTGAACTCATGGGCCGCACGCCACTTGTGGCGGATGCCAACCCCGTGATCCATATGCGCCGCATTGGCAACAAATCGGAGTTGTCGGCACCCAACACGCAGTGTTCCATGAATCATCAACAGCGCGGGCAAAATGTTTTGTTCGCGGATGTGTCCATTATTTGGTTGGTGACACCATTAATCAACGGCGACAATATTTACTTGCCTGACGGAGTGCAGGATTCCCAGTCACTTCCGTTGTCCCCCCAAGCGACCACGGTCAACGACATCTTCTTGGCCCAATAAAAATCAAAAATTTTAAATGCCTATTTTAAAGGTATTTTCATGTTTCTATGACTTTTGGCTTGACCAAACTGCCGATTTCGTTAGACTTGCCGACCCTCAACGAAAGCGGCGAGCACATATGCAAAAAGGCCATAAAGGACTACTTAAGCGAATCAAAGTGACCGGCACGGGCAAGGTGCGCTTTCATTCCCCAAATTCACGCCATCTCAAGAGCAACAAAAAGGGCACAACTGTGCAGAGTTACCGCAAGTCGCGATATCTCGGCGCGACAGACCTTATTGCTTTGTCAAAAATGCTTGGTCGCTCACTGCGAACAGCGAAACGTCCGGCTGCAACCGGCGGGAAGGATTGATCCATGCCACGCGCACGTAAAGGAGCAGCCCGCACACAAGCTCGCCGCCGCGTTCTACGCCAGGCTCGAGGTTATTACGGAACAAAGAGTCGTCACAAGCAGCAAGCCAAAGTCGCCCTCATGCGCGCTGGACGAAATGCTTGGACGCACCGACGACTTCGTCGACGCGACATGCGCTCGCTATGGATCGCCCGCTTGACCGCGGCATGCCGAATGCGCGACTATCGATACAGTTTGTTTGTTGGTGGTTTGCAACGCGCGGGCGTCTTGCTCAATCGCAAGATGCTCAGCGAACTTGCCATTCAAGATCCAACCACATTCGATGTGTTGGTGAACATGGCTAAGAAGCACTTGGCCGCCAAAGCTCGCGCGGCTTAAAGCCAAATTCTATTTCGCAAATGCAACCGCCAAGCATCACACTTGGCGGTTTTTATTTGTGGATCATGTTGCGCAAGTCAGACAGCGACGTTGACGCGGCGCAAATTTTACGCGCTTTCGCGGCGAAACTGCTTGATATTTGGTGTTGGACCGCTGGCCAATCGTTTCAAACTATCCAGAGACTGAGTGGGCGCGTGAATCATTGGAACATCGCCTCGCAATGTGGCGGCGTGCTCATTCTCTTTGCGAATGGCTTCATAGACTTCTTTGCGATGCACCGAAATGGAAGTTGGCGCAACAATGCCAAGACGAACCTTATCGCCACGAATATCCACGATGACAATTTCAATGTCATCACCGATCACAATTCGTTCATCAATTTGGCGGGAAAGGACAAGCATATAATAATATATGTATGAGAATAAATTCAGAGAATGCGAATGGGTTTACGCGGACACGGCCCGCGCAACAGGTGACACAGAGACAAGTTCGTGACGCGTGGTCCAACGACGATCCGTGAGCACAATTTGAATTCCAGTTCTGTTGGATGGATTAATCACCAATGGCCCCTGCATGTTGGCGGTGATTCCGCTTTCTCGGCGATTGACAATCACAAGAATTTCAGGAGTGGTGTCGCTGCGCAAACCAATTTCCTCGCTCTGCTCACGGCGCATGGAGACCGCGTAGTCAGCGGACCAAAGACGCGGATCAGTGACCACAAACGCAACATCCGGGCTTTCAATACTTTGCAGCCAGAAGAACACGCCGCGGTCATCTGGTTGCAGCAGCGCGAATTGATGGACTCGACCAAATCCAAGAAGTCCCGCTGGAAAATGAAGCAATCTGGAATCATCCACCTCTACGCTGCCAAATCGTGTTGTTTCTACTTGCATACGACCTCCTGTCGCCATCGTTTCGGTGATTGCCCAAAGGACACAAACGGTCATCCGTGACCGCGCAATGCAATCGGCTAGAGAGGCGCAAAAGCATGAGAGAACTGAACATTTAGGCGAAATTTCGGGATAATGACGGGCATGCAACCCCCGCAATGGATTTCTTTTGCACGCAACGCAATCGTGGCGGGTTTGGCCGCTGTTGTGCTGGGATGTTTCCTGGGCGGCTGGATTTGCGGCTTTGCATTATTGAGCGTGTGGATATTGAGCGGTTGGCAGTGCGCCGCTTGGTTGCTGAGCGCGTTTGGTTTGGGTGTATTCGCCAAGGAAAAAGTTTTTGGGCGCGGGCCAGATGGCTGCGCGCTGGCGTTTGCTTTTGGCATTGCAATGCAATTGATCATTGATCAATGGCTTGGTTCGCTGGGATTGTTCAGCGCGCTGCGTGGCGCGGTTGCGCTTGGGGTGTTTGTCCCAGGATGGATCATGACGCTGCGATTTGTTGTGCGCGCGTGGAAATTACAAACACAAGACAAAGCATCATCACTTTGGTGGTGGCCCGCGCTTCCAGCGATTGCGGCGCTGTTGATTGCGGCCAGTATCTCGCCTGGAGTTGTTTGGAGCACGGAATTTTGTGGATACGACGCGCTTGAATATCACTTGCAAGCCCCCAAGGAATGGATGGCGGCCGGCGCAATTCGCCCGCTGGAATTTCTGGCGTATTCAGGCATGCCAAATTTTGTGGAAGGCGGATTTCTTCATGTGATGAGTTTGTCAAGCGACGCGCGCGATGGCGCCGTGGCGTGCCAACTGCTACATGCCAGCATGTTGCTGGTGGCGGCGTTTGTGCTGGCGGATGCCGCGGCGTTGCTTGCAAGTGGGTTGGGAATAAATTCGCATATTGCTCGTTTGTGCGCGCTGTGCGCCACGCTGGCCACTCCATGGTTGATTGTGGCGGGTTCGTTGGCGTACAGCGAATCGGGAATTGTGCTTGCATTTGCCTGTGTTTTGAATGTTTTTGCGCGCCAGGGAATATCGTTTCAATGGGGTGGCTTCATATTGGGCGCGTTGATTGCAGTGTTGATTGGAAGCAAAGCAAGTTCGTTAATTTTGGTTGTGCCGGCGATCGTGGCGTGGTTCGCGCTGCGGGTCGATTGTGCATGGAAGAATTGGAAGTCAATCGCGTGCGGTGCGTTCGCCCTTGCTATTGGATTGACTCCGTGGCTTGCGCGCAATTGGTATTACACCGGGACGCCCTTCTTTCCGTTGGTCACCAACCTAATGGGAGTCGGTTGGTGGAGCGGCGAACAAGGCATGCGTTGGAATCAGGCGCATGCCAGCGACGCGACCATGATGCAACGCGGGCTTGCGTTGTGGAATCAACTTTTTGTTTTTGGCCTTGGAGAAAATCCAACCGCGGGCAACCCATGGAAATGGTTTTGGGGACCCCTTCCGTGGATAGGCGTGGGCTCTGTTGCGTTGCTGTCCATGCTCCGCACTACAAGACATGTGGCCGCCGCTTTGGCATTGAGTAGCGCCTTGATTGTTATTGGCTGGATGTTTGCGACACACTTGCAAAGTCGATTTCTTATTCCACTTGCCATTCCACTTTCGCTGGCGTTCGGGCTTGCCGCCGCCAGCGTTTTTGGCGGCGCCCTGTCAGTGAATGCTTCCGCAGTGGGCGCGCCCAAGCGAAATCCTTTGTCGCTGCTGCTGTGCGCGTGGGCGGTTTTGCCGGCGTGGAATTTGGCAACGGATACTCCACAAGCCGCCTATTTCATAGGGGAAAATGGCTATTTGCAAGGGAATGACGACTGGTGCGATCTGCGATGCAGCGACGCGAGCCTGCGCGCAGCGGCGGCGAAAAATGCAACCGCGGAATTGGTCATCAATCATTGGCGACCAGAGTGGCGCGTGCTGAGCGTTGGTTGGAGCACGCCTTTTTGGATTCATCCCAACGCACCACTGACATGGTCAAGCGTGTGGGACACGAATGCGATTGAAAGTTGCCATGGGCTGTCGACAACTGAAACAGCCGCCCTGCTATCACAAAATTTCGATGCGATCTTGATTGATGTTCCAATGCTTGAGCGTTGGCAACGCAGCGGATGGCTTTCGCCAAAGATCAACTTGGATCAATTGAAGGAATTGTCAAAGTCGCTTCCACACTTGGCGCAACTACGCGGTGGAAAAATACTACTTGGTCTTCGTGGAAATGTTGTTTTGAACTTGCCCGCTATTGAATAAAAAAGCATCGACAACAAGTCGCTGGCGCGTGGCGTTGATAAGCTGGACATAGCCCCACTGTTGCTCCGGTGGCAACGCGGCGATTTCTTTTTGCGCGTTGAACAAAGCCTCCTCGCGATCCGCCAGCGATTTTTTTTTATCGCGCGCTTGAACAAGACATTTCAGAACAGGCGACATGGACGGCGTGGTCACCGTGACGCCCGCGTTCGCCGTGGAAATTGCGGGTTGATTCAGCGTGGGCTGATGGATGGCAGTATGCCCAGCGGGCTTGCTTTGAAATGATTGATTATTTACGGCTGGAATTTGAGTTGACGGTTGTTGCAGCATGGAACCCGCGAGTGTGCCTGTGAAAGCACAGGATCCAATCAACACAAATGAGCGCAGGCTATACATTGAACACAAGCGTACCACCCATGCCAGAACGATCCATGAAATTTAAAAAACAATTCGGCCGCGCATGCGTTGCATGCAACAAGCGATTTTTTTTTGTTGTCATGGCAGCCAATTTTTTAAACGCCTGTGTGACAGTTTCCCAGAGCCCAAAACCATCGAGTCCGCTAGAGACAAAATTGGATGGGCATTCCTCTGCCACCACTTCTCCTTCTTCATCAACCCATAATTCCACGGCCAAAGTTGGTGACGCAGTCGCAATTGATGCGGCGGCGCGGCCCGTCATTATCAGGCCGCCAGCATTGTGGGACGGAACCGCCGTGACATGGGAAGAATTGCGTCCACTGCTTGCCGAACGCGCGGGCGCCTCCGTTCTGGAGGAACTTTTTCTTGAGCGTCAATTGGATCGCATGTTGGCGGCTCGAAAAATTATTGTGACACAGGAACTTCTTGAAACGGAGCAGCGTGAACTGGTGGCGTCGTTGTCTGACGATCCAGAACGCGCGGCGGTGTTGCTGAATGAATTGCGTGCGGCGCAAGGATTAGGCGAAATGCGCTGGAAATCGCTGCTGAAACGCAATGCCGCCATGCGCTTGTTGGTGCAGGAGGATGTCAAAATAACCCCAGAAGCAATTGCCGCCGTCATTGACGCTGCGCACGGCGCGCGCCGTCAATGCCGCGTGATGGCGTTGCCAGATCTTGCGACATGCGCAAAAGCGAGAATAAGGCTTGAGGCGGGAGAATCTTTTGGCGAGGTCGCCGCCGACTTGAGCACGGATCGATCCGCGGAGCGTGGAGGACTTGTCCTGCCAGTGAGCAGGCTTGATCCAAGTTGGCCAAGTTCATTTCGTCAAACATTGTGGTCGCTGCAAAAAGGGAAAGTGAGTTCGCCAGTATTGATTGACAATGGATATGTGTTTATACGCTATGAAGATGAAATTGCTGGTGATGAGACCAAGATGGATGATGCAAGGGCTGTTGCCGATCGTGCTGTTCGCCGAGGTCAAGAGCGCATTTTAATGGAGAATTTGGCGAAACAACTTCGCAAATCGCAGCGCAATGTGACCATCTTTGACGATTCGCTTTTAGACGGCTGGACCCGCGTCAAGAACGCAGCTCGGTAAGCCGATACGCGGCCAATGGTAGAAGCAAAGCAAATGGAATTGCGGCGGCGATGGAAATGCTCAATCCATCTGTGGGCACCAACAACATGATTGCGACGCCGATCATTGTGGGTATGGAGAATGCGGCGGCGCGCACGCTTTGAACCAACATATTGCACGGCTCGCGGCGCAGAAAAAATGGAATGGTGGCGGCAAGAACCAGCAAATTGGCGAACGGCCCCATGAAACGGACCAAAAGAAGTCGAACAGCTTGATTTTGATTGTCGCCACCGCGACTCATGAGTTCAAATACTTGACTGGTGGAAAGCATGGGCCCATACAGGCGATAGCGACGGCTTAAAATAAGTTCTGGTCCCAAATCCGATTGAAGTTCATCCACCGGCGTGGTGAATGCGGCTTTTTGGTTCGTGGTATCTCCAGGTTTTAAAGGCTCGATGGCCAAACCACCCGTGAGAATCCATTTCTTGTCCGGCGCATTCCATGTCGCGCTGGAGGCACTGATGCGACGCAGCGCGTTGCCCTTTTCATCGCGCTCTATTGCCACTAGCCCAGTGGCGGTAATCAGAGCGGGATCAAAACTACTGGCTTGAATTAAAGTGCCCCGCCCATCGCGCGTTAACGGAATTGGAAATTGACTGCCCGTGTCGTACTTCAAGCCACTGTGATCGCGCACTAGGCGCGCCGCAAGATTGGGAAGAATGAATTCTTGATTCACGAATTGCAAACCTTGAAGAAGACCGGCGGTGAGCACCAGCACATAGGCCAAGCGACGAAGTTTGACCCCCGATGCCATGAGCGCGGTGAGTTCGCGGTTCCGGTGCATTTGCGCCACGGAGAAACCCATGGCACCAATGGAGACAAACCCAAGCATGAACTGGAAAAATTGAAAAATGCGCGGACCGTGAAAATCGAGAACCATCATCATGAAAGCGATGACTCTAGAACTGTAGCGCCCCGCCGCCACCGCTGTATCAGCCGCGTCAACGAAGCGCGACGCTTGAATGACAACATCCACGCTGACCCCAAAAACATAAAGGGCTGCGCCAAGAAGCACAAAATTCAAAAGAAACCGAGTGGCGACATATCGATCGATGATCTTCATGAGTTAATTTCTAGCCAGCTTTCGCAGCGCGTACATGGAGCACCCCAGCAAGAGGGCGTTGCCTGACCAGGAAATAATGACGCCCCAAACCACATTGTCTGCGCGAATCACTTGTTGTCCGCCAGCGATCATGACAATGTTGAGAATGCCGGGAATGAATGCGATGAGATAAATGGTAAGTGGAAGGCTGTCTCGCTTCCACGCGGCGAGCGATGCCCCCAGCAAGATAATCAAAGGAGCAGACAAGGCAAGTGCGGCCCGTTGGCAGAGATGTGAGAACGCGTCAATATCCACGCTCTTCATTTCTTGAAATAATTTTAACAGCGAGGATGCCCCCGCTGATTGAATTGACTTTGGAATTGGCAACGTTGTATTTGAAAGTTCATTGATTCGAGGAGTAAGTTCAGCGAACTCAAGTTGCGCAATTTTTGTGGTGGAACACGGCGCGGCGCTGAGACCCCGAATACGGACGGGCCAGCGTGACTCCATGCCTGATGAGCGTAATAAATCTTTCGCACGCGGCGCGGTCGCGATCAAATCAACACGCCCAACACTGACATCCTCGTCATCAAATGGCATGACCGCTTGCGAACAACGTGCCTCGCGAATGGGTTTGGCACGATCAAGTTCCACAATGCGAATTGTTGTACTGGGCGCCTTGGGCTTAATGATTTCGTTTTCCAGTGTTCCGCCCTCAATTCGATAGGAACGGCGGCCACCTTCCTCGACCAGTTCGACCTTGCCAGAAATTTCCAGCTCACGCGCGATGCATTGCCACACCTCAGCGCGAGTGAGGGCCAAAAGAACGGCTTGGCGCGCGGGCTGCACTTCTATGTGATTGGGCAAATCATTGCGGACAGCTTGCAATTCAAAATACGTCATGCTTTTAGCGTCAGCTTCTAGTGTGCGGCCCAATTGGACGGCTTGCGGCTGCGCAGTGGGGACAAAGACCACGGTGCCTTCGGCGGCGTTGAAACCAGAACCATTGGTCATGGCCAATTTCATAATGACGCCTTCGCGACCCCGATGCATATCGACGGTTGCAAACTCGCTGGTGAATTCACTGACCTGATGACCAGCGCTATTTTTTTGAATTGCCGCCACGCCTTGCAACAACAATCTTTGTTCAGCGCCGTTATCAAGCGGATTTGGATCCACCGTTGCGGTGTCGGCATAAATGCTGATCTGCCCAACTTCAAGCGCCTCGCCGCGAGATATTGCCGCAAGAAAAATACTGGTGGCATCTTGCGCCAACATGTCCTGCATGCGTCCCCAAAATCTGGGAACAATGGTGTGCAGCAAAATAAACATGCCAACTAGAAGCGCCAACCCCACCGCTACCACTGGCGCAAAAATTGTGCGATAGCGCATGCCACTGGTGCTCATGGCCACCAACTCGTTGTCCGCGGCAAATCTGTGTAGCACCAAAGTTGCCGCAAAACCCGCTGAAAATGGCAAGGCAAACTGCAACATTGGAACCATGGCAAGCGCCACGTACTTCACCACGCTGCCAGAGCCAAGCGAACTATCGGCGAGCGGTTTTATGGCCGCGCCGAAGGCGATCACAACCACAATGACTGTTGTAGTTAATAACAAAACCCGCAAGAGTTCCGCCGTCATGTGTCTCCACAAAATCCATGGCATGATGAAATGGGACTTCGTGGCGTGCGGCGCTAGCGAAGTCCGTACTCCTTTAATTTTCTATAAAGCGTGCGTTCGCCAATGCCCAACATTTGCGCGGTCTGCTCGCGGTTGCCTTGTGTGAGCGCCAGCGTTTGACGAATGGCTTCCTTCTCCAACTTGTCCAGACCCACGCCAGCGAAACTGCCCACATTGCCGCCGCTGTCAGTGTCGCTTGAGCGAATGTCATCTGGAATATCCGCAAGATCAATTTCGCTTTTGTTGCATGTCACCACAATGCGATGCATGAGATTGAGCAACTCACGCACGTTGCCCGGCCAGTCGTAGGCTGCCAGACGCATCATGGCAGGTTGTGAAACGCCAAGGCGCGGCCGACCAAGTTCGGCGCACCACTTGCCGACTGCATGCGTGACCAAGCGCGGAACATCTTCGCGGCGCTCGCGCAGCGACGGAATGTTGATCTCCACGCCCTTCAGGCGAAAATACAAATCTTGGCGGAATCTCCCGTCGGTTGAACGGCTTTTTAAATCTTGATTGGTGGCGCTTATGAAACGCACATCGGCTTTGCGCGGATCGTTGGCGCCTAGGCGAATGAGCTCGCCCGTTTCCAACACGCGCAACAATTTAGGCTGCATGGACAAAGGCATGTCGCCAATTTCGTCCAAGAAAAGTGTGCCCTTGTCGGCGTATTCAAACACGCCTTCGCGGTCGCGGTCGGCGCCAGTGAAAGCGCCGCGCACATGGCCAAACAACTGGTCTTCAAGAAGCGTTTCACTTTGACCCGCCGCATTGAAAGTTGCAAAGCGGCGGTCCTTGCGCTTGGAATGTTTATGGATGGCGCTGGCGACAAGTTCCTTGCCAGTTCCACTTTCGCCGGTGATCAATACCGGAATTGTGCTGGGCGCGATTTGCCGAATGGTGGCAATGACCTGGCGAATTGCTGCGGACTCGCCAATGATTCCTTCGAAGCCGTAGGCGGCATCCACTTGGCCGCGCAAACTTGAATTTTGGTGGCGCAGCAACACCGTCTCCGCGGCGCGTTGAACAATGTTGCGAAACACAATCACATCCAGTGGCTTTTCTATGAAGTCGTAGGCACCACCCTGAAGCGCGGCCTTGGCGGTGGGCACATCGCCGTGGGCCGTCACCAAAATTGTTTCGGCGTCAGGCTGGTGGGTCTTGGCAAGTTTCAAAACATCAAGTCCACTGGTGGGAGTGTCCATGACTAGATCGGTGACAATCACGTCGAAATTGCCGTTGCGCAGCTCATTTTCCGCTTGCGCCACGTTGTGCACTGTGGTGCAAATGTGCCCTGGGCGCTTTAAAGCATCCGCCATAGTTTGGGCGTGCTCGACCTCGTCATCTATCAGTAAAACTTGTGCCCGTAATGGAGCGGCCGATTCCGTCATGCGTTGATTGTACGGAGAATACGCCGCAAGGCGTCGGGAGCAAGCGCACTAAAAATATTGCGTTTTCAACCCGCAAGCCCCGCTCTGCCGATGCTTGAACAATGTCCACCAGCACACAATTTATGCACGATGTATTCGGGAAAGTTCCTACGATGATCAACGTGAAGAACGATCCGCTGAGCGAGTGGTTTTCAAATGCACGTGGGCTGCAAGGCCGAAGGATTTGGCTTGTTGGTGCCGGCGGAACTGGCGTGAGCGGACTCGCGCGATTGCTGCACAAACGCGGCGCCGTTGTGAGCGGCGGCGATAGCAATGCCAGCCCCGCGGTGACAGCGTTGCAGGTGGAAGGCTTTGATATTTCCGTTGGTGAGGCGATGGAAATTCCAGCGCAGTGCGATCTGTTGATCGCCACAGCCGCAGCGAAATCAGATCATCCGCAACTGGTCGCGGCAGCAAAGAAAAATATTCCTGTACGCAGTTACGCGCAGGCTCTTGGACTGTTGCAAGGTGGATACACCGCAGTGTGCGTTGCTGGAACCCACGGCAAAAGCACAACCACATGCATGCTTACCTGGTGCTTATTGCACGCTGGATTTGATCCAGGGTTTATTGCGGGCGCCACATGTGAATCGCTTGGTGGAAGCGCGCGCGCCGGCGCGGCAACGCTTTTTAAGGGCCCATACTGCCACAAGCCAGGATTTCTGATCACCGAATCATGCGAGTTTGACCGCTCGTTTCACAATTTGCACCCCACCACGGCCATCATCACCAATGTGGAGAGCGATCATTTGGATTGCTACAAGTCGCTTGATGAGATTCTTGAATCATTCAATGTGTTCGCTCGGCGCTTGCCACCCGCCACTGATCTTGGATACTTGTTGATCGCGCATGAGGGCGCGCAACGCGAACGCGTGACGCGAGACGTGTCCGCTGCAATTGAAACATTTGGCTGGAACCCCGCCGCTGATTATGTGGTGCAGATGGCGGCCAACGGTCTGGCGCGCGTGCATCACAAACACAAAGAAATTTTGCGATGGCAACCGCGATTGTTTGGCGCGCACAATGTGCTCAATGGAGCGGGCGCGGGAGTGATGTCTCTGAAGTTGGGCGCCGATAGCGACAGCGTGCAAGAGGCGTTGACTTCTTTCGCTGGAGTTGATCGTCGCTTGGAATTTGTTGGCGCGAAAAATATTGGCGCGCAAAACATCCGCGTATACGACGACTATGGGCACCATCCAACGGAGGTGCGTGTAACGCTGGAAGCCTTGAAAAATGCAACAAATCCCAAGCGATTGATCTGTTTGTTCCAACCGCACCAACACAGTCGAACGCGCCTGTTGCTGGAAGATTTTGGCGCTTGCTTTAGCGCCGCCGACCATGTGCTGTTGACGGACATTCACTTTGTTCGCGACGCGCAGAGTGAGCGCGCGCTGGTTTCAAGCCAAGATGTCGCTGACCGAATCCGCAAGCATGGTGGCACAGTGGAATGCGTTGGCACCATTGAAGCGGGCGCCGCGCGCTTGAATGAGATTGCCCAAGGAGGCGATGTTGTTGTGACCATGGGCGCTGGACCTGTCTATCGAGCCGCGAATATATTCCTGGGAAAGTGATCCACATGAAAGCCTCCATGCCAACAACGCTGATGGACGGATTGGACGCCATCATTGAAATGGACGCTCCCTTGGCCGCGCACACATGGTTTGGTGTTGGCGGAAACGCGGACATACTTGCGCGCCCAAAAACAGAAGTTGCTTTAAAAGAATTGATGCGCCGCTGCCACTTGCTGAACATGCCGGTTCGCGTGTTGGGTTCGGGGGCGAATCTGCTGGTCCTTGAGGAGGGCGTTGATGGCGTGGTGATCAAACTAGATCAACCCGCGTTCACAAGTTGGACATTGCGCGCCGAAGGAGATGCGAACAAAGTGCTTGCGCCTGCGGGCGTGGATGTGCTGAAACTTTTGAACGCATGCGTGCGCGAAGGACTGGATGGTTTATGCCAAATGGCTGGAATTCCAGCAAGTATGGGCGGCGCTACGCGCATGAACGCGGGTGGAAAATATGGATGTATTAGCGATGCCATCCACTCGGTGGCCACCATGAATGACCGTGGCGAAGTTCAAGTTCACTCCAAAAGCGCGATCCAATTTTCATATCGCCACTCTGGATTACCACGGGATTTAATTTTGTGGACGCTGTTGCAATTGACGCCAGGTGACCCGGCAGTCCTTCGTAAAAAAATGCTGGAGATTTATCAATTTAAAAAAGACTCACAACCATTGGCTCAACATTCCGCGGGCTGCCTCTTTCGAAATCCAGCAGCGGAAGATGGAACACGAATCAGCGCGGGTCGCTTGATTGATCTTGCTGGGCTAAAAGGTTTCACGCATGGCAGCGCGTTTGTAAGCGCGGAGCACGCCAATTTTGTGTGCGCCAACAAAGGCGGCCGTGCCAATGACGTGCTTGAGCTTGCGCGCATAATTCAAGATCGCGTACGCGAAAGCCAAGGCGTGAACATTGAAATGGAAGTCGCGGTGTGGGGCCGATCAGTTCAACCAAAGGAGAAAAAGTGATGCGAGTGCTTGTACTGAAAGGCGGTCCCGACGCGGAGCGTGAGGTCAGCATAAAAAGCGGCGCACAGGTAGCCGCCGCACTTGCGCGCGCCAATGTGAAAGTTGAAGAAATTACCATTGATCGGCTTAGTCTTGAGGTTTTACGCACGCTTCCTGGCGATGTTATTTTTCCCGTGCTGCACGGCCCATGGGGCGAGGGCGGACCTTTGCAAGATATCTTAGAGCAAGATGGCCGACCCTATGTTGGTTGTGGACCCGCCTCGGCCCGCCTAGCGATGGACAAGATTGCCACCAAAAAAGTTGTGGAAAGAGTTGGTGTGCCAACTCCAGCGTCATGCGAGTTGCAAATCGGTGAGCCAATCACGCTCAAACTGCCGTTGGTGATCAAGCCCTCCGATGACGGCTCGAGCGTTGATCTGCGAATTTGCCACAGTCATAACGAAGTCGCCGTGGCGCGCCAACACCTGGAGAGCCACAGAACGCGCCTCTTGGCGGAGGAATTCATCCAAGGACGCGAGTTCACCGTGGGCATTATCAACGGCAAGGTTCTTCCGCTTATTGAAATCAAGCCGCACAATGGCATCTACGATTTCCAGGCGAAGTACTTGCGCGACGACACCCAATATATTTTGAACCCTGATATTTCCCTTGAACTAAAAGACGCAATGAACAATTATTCGCTGATGTGTTGGAAGGTGCTGGAGTTGCGCGATGTGGCGCGAGTGGATTTCATGGCGGACCAACGCGGCCCCTGGTTTCTGGAAGTCAACACCATGCCCGGATTTACCGACCACTCATTGGTGCCAAAAGCCGCCAAACATGCGGGAATATCAATGGAACAGCTGGTGCTTGATCTGGCGCGGGGCGCCCTGAATCGCGCCGCGAAATCCCCTGTTTAGCGAATTGAAAGACGCGCCCTCTTCCCTAAGCGCTCGTACGTAAATTCATCGCCATGATTTCTTTACTTCTAGAGCGCCTCTGACCGATTGAGGGGTAACAATGTCATCCCGCAAACGATCGTCACCCAAGCGCCGCGAAATCGCTTCTAGGTTCAAATTCTCAATCAATCTTCATTGGATGAAATCCAAACCAATGCTTGTGGCTGTCGGGTGGTCCGCTTCCTTCTTGGTCATGGCGTTGGCGTTGGGAATGGGAGTTCCGGTTCTGAAGCGTGAGGCGGCCACGCAAAAAAGCGAAGCGCCGTTTCAAGTTATTTTCTCATCACGACCTGTTTGGATGAGCGAGACGGATCTCACTCCATTGGCGGAAGTCGTTGCCCGACAACTAAATGGTTCGCCGATAGATCGCGACGGTCTGACCGAAGCGCACAGCGCGTTGATGCAAACTGGCTGGTTCAGCGCAATCAATCAAATTAAACGAAGTGGCATGAGCCAGATCTACATTGATGCCGTCTGGACCACTCCATTCGCGGTAGTACGCGAAGGGGGCTACGACCACTTGATCGATTTCAATGGAAAGTTGCTGCCCCGCTGCTATCGCGAGGGCACCGCGCCCAGCAACATGATTCGAATTGAAAATGCATCGTTCGCGCGCCCTGGTTCATTTGGCGACGAATGGGCTGGGAAAGACATGCGTTCAGCCGTGGCTTTGGTGCGGCTCATTCATGACAACTCCTGGCGTGGGCAGATTGCGTGCATTGATCTGGAACGAACAAAAATTGATGACTGCTTGCGCATGAAGACCCATAGGGGCTGCACAATTAAATGGGGTCGTAGTCCTGGCAGCGAAAGCGCCGCCGAAGTTCCGGCGCGGCAAAAAATAGATTACTTGCAATGGCTCTTCGACCACTATGGACGAATTGACGCAGGTTGCGACGACGAGTTGAATTTGCTTTCTGATTATGTTGGCATGCGCTAATTTATTTCACACGTATTTAATTTCATCTTGAAATGCACTAGTCTGAACCTATGATTCTGCCTCGTGGACTTGTCTTCCTAAGCACCATTTGGATTTTTGCGGCGTGGGCACTTTGCATTGGAATTCGTCCACCTGTTCAACCATCCATTGATAGTTATCTTCCAGGAATTCGTTTGTTCTTTGCAACCATTGCCATTGGCTTGTGCGTTGCTTGGCCCATGCTTCGATTAAGCGAATCACCCACTCCCGCGCCAATTCGACAAATACTTGTGGACTTTACGGCGCTTATGGTGTTGCTGCATGTGGTGCTGTGGCCACTGCGCTTGGCAACCAATTGGACTGCGGCACGAATGGGGTTGATCGATCTTTTGCTGTTCGCTTGGGCGGCCATCATCGGAGCAATCCTTGCGAAAACCATTGGAAGCCGCTCGGCATTTGAGCGCGTCTCCACCATGCTGATCATTCTTGCAATCGTGTTGCTAGGACCAATCGCTATTTATTTCAACATGCACTTGAATTGGGCTGCTCCCCCACATTGGATAGACGGTCCGATCTTGGGTGTCTTGCGTGAAACTCTTGGAGGCGGAGTGAGTCCCAACGCGTTGACATGGCAGGCAACACTTGGAATTTGCCTAGCTGCCATATCAGCGTGGAGTGTGGTGATGTTGCTGCATTTCACCAGTCCAAACAGATTAAAAAAACCCTCGCAAAATCTTGGCTAAGTTTGTATTCTTATCTCAGTGGACACATTGTCCGCTCAGCCAAAGGCGCCACCATGGAAATGATCTCCCAAACCGACAAAGAGCGGCTCGAAGCGCAACTATCTGATTGCTTGAAATTTCGCCCTGTGATCGCTGGTCGAATTGCGGAGGCCCGCGCCCAAGGAGACCTGAAGGAGAACGCGGACTATCACGCCGCGCGTGAAGACCAAGCCATGAATGAGGCCAAGGTTCGTGATCTTGAAGCCAAGTTGTCGCGCGTTCAAGTGGCCGGCGAAATTGATGTTCCGCTTGACATGGTTTTTCTTGGAGCCATTGTTGTGTTGCGCGATGTAAAGACCAATCGCGAGGAAAAGTTCCGCCTGGTCGGTCAACTCACGGAAGATTCCAGCGATGACTACATTGAAGTCACGGGATCAAGTCCAATTGGCATGGCCCTGATGAAGGCGCGGATTGGCGAAACGGTTCGCGTGGATTTGCCCAAGGGCGAGCGTCGATTTCTGATTGTAAAAATTGAAGGTTAAATACCCTATTTGAACTTTGACTTATTCAATCCACTTTTTGTAATAGGAGAGTTCGGGCTTCAAATTTTTATGGCCTGTGTGGTGTTGCTACGCAAAGGAAATCGCCCGCATGTGGCCATGGCGTGGATGGTGGTTGTGCTGGCGGTTCCATTGGTCGGAGTGATCGCCTATCTGCTGGTGGGTGAGACACGATTCGGCGCGTTTCGAATTCGTCGCCACGCAAAAATAATGTCAGAGGTGGATTGCGCCGCCAATCATGTGCATCATGATGCGCAAACCCGCCACTTTAAACTGGAGCCAGCGCAATATCAAATTGCCGCCGTGGCCCAATTGACCAGCCATTGTGTTCCACTTGCGGGCAATAAATTGTGGCTGAGCGGGGATTCCCAAGAAGTCATAACCCGCATGTGTGACGACATTGATCGTGCGAAATTACATGTGCACTTGCTGACCTATATTTATTTAACAGACAAGGCCGGGCAACAAGTGGCGCATGCGCTGCTGCGCGCCGTGGGCCGGGGCGTTTCATGCCGCGTTTTAGTGGACGGCGTGGGCAGCAAAGTTTTTCTTAAGAGCGCGCTGCGCAACAAACTTCTGCAAGGCGGCGTGAATGTGTGCGAAGCCCTGCGCGTCAACATGCTGCGCTTAGTTATTAGCAGGCTGGATCTGCGCAATCATAGAAAATTTTTAGTGGTGGATGGAATCATTGGTTGGACGGGTAGCCAAAACATTGCCGAGGCTGGCTTCGCGCCCAAGGCGAAATATGCGCCGTGGGTGGATTGCACCGTGCGCTTGGATGGCCCACTAGTCAAGGAACTGCAAATGATCTTCATTGAAGATTGGTACATGGAATCGCAAGAGGACATTGACAATCTTTTAAAAATTGAGCCCGCGTTCCAAAGCGGTGGCGTGATTGCGCAATCATTCGCCACCGGTCCAAATTTTCAAAATGACGCTGTCACGCAACTGATTCAATCCGCGGTGCAAATTGCCAACGAGGAAATTGTGTTGACCACCCCCTACTTTGTTCCCGACTACGCCACTCTTTCCGCGCTGGCTGTGGCGGCGCGCCGTGGCGTGCGCGTGCACTTGGTGGTGCCGGCGCGTAACGACAGCATGTGGGTGCGCTTGGCAAGTCGAAGTCTGTTCCGAAATTTGCTGGAGTGCGGCGTGCGCATTCATGAATTTCAAAATGGCTTATTGCATGCCAAGACCATTGTGGTTGACCGCTCCACGGCCATTGTGACCAGCGCCAATTTGGACAGGCGCAGCTTTGAGTTGAATTTTGAGGCAGGAATTATTGTGTACAACACCGATTTCGCTGGGCAACTTCGTTTTTTACAAAGCAAATACATAGAGCAAAGCACGGAAATTCTTGCTGAAAAATGGGCGCAACGCCGTTGGTTTGATCGTTTAATTGACAACGCGGGCGGCTTGCTCAGTCCCCTTCTGTAAATGTGTTTGTGCCAAAGCGCGCCGGTCCGAATTGGTTGACACGACATGTTGGAAACGACCAACATTGCCGCGCGCACATTGACACTTTGGACAATATTGGCGCGAAGGAGTTGCCCAAAGCAAGCGCTAGTTCAATTCATCAATCCATGATTGCTGAATGGCTTCAAGTATTTTTTCATTGCTTGGGTGACCTGGTTGTTCTTGGAAATTGGGCAAACTTTGCACCAGTGATTTTAATTTTGGAAACGCAATTGTGAGCGGATCTATTTCTGGATGCGCCTCCACCAAGGATTCCGCAATCTGAAGTACATCGAGCCAATTCAATTTATTTTCCATGCGGCGACACTCTTTATGTGGAAGTTCAAGGTGAACGTGTGGCGCAACCCGCGCTTGCTAATGTGGAATTTCCTTGACCGCGTTGCGATTCCACGATGGCACGCGAATTTCAATCAATCCGTTGCTGATGATTTCGCACTGGCAAGACAAGCGGCTGTTGCGTTGCAGACCAGGCGCCTCTTCAACGCGGTCCTCCTCGGCCTCCGTTGCCGGGCTGAGATGCTCCATGCCCTTGACCACATAAATGTGGCACGTGCTGCAAGCGCAGACTCCGCCGCATGCGTGCTCAATGTTGATGCCGTGATCCATGGCAACCTCCAACACATGCTCGCCCACGCCGCCCATGAGTTCCCACTTTTCCTGCTTCGTGCTGGTTAAACCCGCGGGATCCTCTAAATGAAAAAACACAGGAACAATTGGCGGGCCGTGCTCGTGATCAGATCGTTTCAAATGCATATGAAGCCATAGTAGGGAACGCTTGCATATTTTTCTTGCATGGGTTTTCGCGGCTTTGGCGTTAGGCTTGCGCGATGGATGTTCTTGGCCTAACAAGCGATGAATTTGTGCAGCGCATGCAAAGTAGCCGCGCGCGCCGGGAAGTCATGTTGAAATACGCCGCCGTGTATCGGCGCGATGAGGCGGACCCGGATTACGCGCACGCTGAACTTCCAGAGATTGGCAAAACACTGGTGGATGGCGAGACTGTGAAGTTCACTCTGAAAATTGGCGGCGGACTTGAAACCGAGAGCGTGATTATTCCCATGCCGCACACCGGCGGTGGATTTAGCCGCACCTTGTGCGTGAGCAGTCAAGTGGGTTGCGCCATGGGCTGTGGATTTTGCGAGACCGCGCAAATGGGTTTGCTGCGCAACTTAAGCGCGGCCGAAATTGTGGCCCAGTGGTTCACGGCGCGCCACCGAATTGAAAATACATTTGACGGCGGACGCGGCTTTCACATGAAGAACATTGTGTTCATGGGCATGGGCGAGCCAACGGAAAATCTTGACGCGGTGCTGCACTCCATCCGCATCTTGACGGACCACTATGGACCCTCCATCGCCTCAAGCAACATCACCATTAGCACCGTGGGGCGCGTGGCGGGCATTAAAAAAATAGCGGAATTTGCGGCACAAAATGGCTTTCATCGATTGCACTTGGCGCTAAGTTTGAACGCGCCCAACGACCAGATTCGCACGCAGATTATGCCCATTAACAAGTCGGAGCCAATCGCGGACATTTTGGCGGCGGTTCGAAACTATCCAGAAGCGGCTGGTCCCACGTGCATTGAGTATGTGTTGATTCCAGGCGTGAACGATTCCATGGAGCACTGCGACCAAGTGTGCGCGTTGCTGAAGGATGTGCGTTGCTCGCTCAACATTATTCCCTACAACCCGCGGCGCAATAGTCCCTGGCCCGCGCCCAGCGAGGAGAGCGTGCTGGCTTTCATTGCGCGCGCCATTGCCAACAAACAATTTTGCAAGCGCCGCGGAACCAAGGGCCGCAGCGCCATGGCCGCGTGCGGTCAACTTGGCAGCGAGGTCATTCGCGGCCGCAAGTTTGTGCAACTGCAAAGTGGCGTGGCCAGTCAATCCTAAACCAGTCAGTCCTAAAAAGTTCCACGCCCAATCAGGCGTCGGCGCGCATGGATTGGAAATGCGTTCGCATTGGAACGATTGCGCCGCAAATCAAATCAACTGCTGCCCTCGCGCATGCGCGCAATGCCCTCTGGAAATGGAAACTGCGCAAAGACCGCGGTTTTAGGCACATCCCACAGCGCCACAGGTGGATAAATATCCCCGCTGAAACCGCCTTGATTCATGGCTTGCAATACGGCCTCAAATGAAGGCTCCTTGTTTGCATGATCTTGCAATCGATTGCTTTTTGCGCCTAAAAAACTCACGCTGGCAATGGGCAGGCGATCGCGGCGGCCCTCCACCATGCGACTGATGGTGCGGAAGCCGCGGAAAATATCTTCCAGTGTGAAGTGCTCGCGACCCGCCGGGCGCAGCAACGCAAGAATGAGCAATTGATCGAGATCAAATTTCAGAATGTATGGCTCGCGGTCGTCCTTGGCGTGCATACTCACGGCGCTGCGGAACATTTTGGCGAAGCTGGTGGCGCTGGACAATGTCCATTGACTGGTTGGAATAAGTTTCAACAACTCGCCCAACACGCCGTGGGCGTTGTCCGTTTCATTGATGCCGCAAATCACGGTGCGGTAGCGACCCTCGACCAAATCATTGAGAAGATGTTGCCCCCACATGATGCGAATGGAGCGCGAACCTGTCAGCGTGCGCGGGTCGCCACGCGGAACCAATGTGACACGCGGTCCCGTGGTTGGTGCCTCAATTAAACGATCACCATCTCCGTTGTAAATTTGAATTTCGCTCATGGCGCAAGAATGCCCCAAGATGCCCCAGCGCGCAACCGTGGAACATATATGGATGGACTGAAGCATTTAAAAAGCCGACAAAGGCGCCATACGACGACGCGAAAAAACGCCAACGCACCATCAAGCGAATGTGATCATGGGCAAGCACACGGGCATGGAGTTGAACGCCGGAACCAACAACTTTCCAATGCGCGACACGCCCATGGGTTCGCTGGCTTCCTCGTCAAAAAGCTTGACCAACGTCCTCACCGCCATCGCCGCTTCTTTGCTGGTCACGGCCGCCGCTTCCAGCATTTTGGGCGGCAAAACAAACGAATTACAATTGACGCCCTCGGCGAACGCCTGCAACGGACCGCGTTGCAAGGTGCGCCCCGCGGATATCAGCCCTTGCGTTGAATCTTGCGAGGCCGTTCCAACAAGAACAATTGAAGTGCCCGCGCCCCAGTTGGACGCGGGACCAATTTTCTGCGCCAAGGCTGGCGACGCTTTGGCGATCACTTGCAACGCATCGGCGCACTGACGCGAATTTGCATCGACCATTAATTTCACGCTCACTCCAAATTCAATCATCATAGCGGAAATATGCTCGACAACTTTTGTGTCGTTCCATGCGGGATCAAACGCGCCACTGGCATTGGGCCGACTCCAAATTCCGCTGCAAGCCATGATGCCCCTATCGCTTGGAGCTTTCCCCTGCGCGCTGACAGCGACCGACAATTTCACAAACCAAGGCTCTGCCTGCTTTGGATACAGAGATTGAAATCCGCAACTACTCGATCTGGCCAGCGTTTCCACGCATTCCATCGCGGCGCCAATTTGTAATTTTAAAAGACGAAGTTCGTCATCCTGATACACGGTTGCCTGCCCCGCAAATGTGATCGAACCAGAAAGTGCCAATGTCATTTTTAAAATAGATCGTCCGCCAAAGTCGTCGCTCCACGCACCGGCGAGCGCGAATGGCAGAATTGGAATTTCACGTTTGACTGACGATGGAACATGCGCAGTCTGGGGCGATACGAGACCACCTTGCTGCGCCAAAACCGCGGGCGCCAGCAAAAAAGCTGGTAAAGAAGCAAGAAGATTGCGGCGAAGTTGGTCTGCGGGTTGTGTCATGGTTTTATTCTCTCAAATGATGTGAAAAAAATCAAACAGGTGGAAGTCTTAAACAATTTACATTCAATCTTCTCTTAAGCGAAGTCCTCCGCTTGCTGCGTCCCAACGCAGCGCGAGTTCGCCGCGGCCATCTATAAAATCGCTCAGCCAAGGACCGATACTTTCCGCGCGCCAATCACCCAAGGCAAATGGCGGCGGCGCGTCCTGCACTTGCTCGCCCTTGGCCAATTTGTGCTCGCGGTCAATGCGCGCCGCCAACCAACTGGTGAACTCGGCGCGGCTGGTCACCAAATTAGGCGCGATGTTGGTGGCCATGCAACGCGTTTGAAACGCCAACCACATGGCGTCAATGCGCGCGCGCACCGCGGTGTCTTCAAGCAGCCGCGCAAATTCTTGACGAATGGGCGGCATGCTCTTGGCGGCGCGAATGCAATCCACAATGCGCTGCCCGTGGCGCTGCGCCACTGGCTGTGGCACAAAACGAATTTCAGCCAGCGCGATGACGTTGTCAGGTTTGCGGCGCACCAACTCCATCAGCGCACCATCTGACAATATTGTTCGTTGCGGTTGATCCTCCGCCTGCGCTAGTTCACGGCGCAGCAACACCAACTCGCGCAGGATTGTTTTCACCGCGGGCTTCAGCGGCTCACCTCGCGAGGCGCGGCGCATTTGCCGATCGGGATCAAACTCTGGCTCGCCCGCCAACTGCGTGGCGCTTTCCTGCATGGCCCAATTCAATCGGTTTTCCCGCTCCAATTGCTCTTTGATGTGGCTCCACACCAGAGGTAAATAGCGCACATCATCGGCGGCGTAGCGCAACTGACTTTTGGAAAGCGGCCTGCGATCCCACTCGGTGAATGTGTGCGCCTTATCAATATGAAATCCTGTGAGATGCTCAATGGTATTGCCAAGACTGCTTGGCCACGGCAAGCCAATCATGCTGGCTGCAATTTGCGTATCCACCAAATTATTTGCATTACCATTGATGGCTTGCTTGACGGCCATTAAATCTTGCTCGCCCGCGTGCACCAATGTCAGCACCGAATTGTCGGCGACCAATTGATAGATGGGCATTGGATCAACGCCCGCAAGCGGATCAAGCAACGCCACGCGCTCGGCCGTGGCGATTTGCACCAGGCAAATCTTGGGGCGAAAAGATTCCTCGCCAATAAATTCCGTGTCAAAGGCGATCACGCCGACATCACGAACATGGCGCACAAATTCTTCAACAGCCGCCGCGCTTTCCAGAAGTTCGTAGGTTCCCTTGGGCACCATGGCGTGCTGCAAGGTTGGCTTGTCGGAGTGCTGCTCTTGGTCGCGCTCGGCGTTGGCGTGATGTTGTGCTCTTCTAGATCGATGATGCGACACGAGTGAGGACTCCTTCTGTCAAACAAGAGTAGCGAAGTGTGTCCTGTTGCATCACGCGTTGGGCTTGCGTTTGGATTGAGATTGTGGCTTGACCGCGGGCTTTAGTTTGGGCTTCAATTGTGGCTTGCCCTTGCGTACAGTTTGCGCATCTGGCAGCAAACGCTTGCGCACCAACAGATGGTGGTAATGCTGCGCGAAACGGTGCGCCTCATCACGAATGGCCTGGCACATCTTCAGCCCAAGATTTTCACGACCCAAGCGAATGGGCTCGCTCTCGCGCTGCACATAAATAAGCTCCTCTTTTTTTGCCAGGCTCACCACAAACGGAGGCTTGGTTTCAAACTCCGCGAAGGCGTCGAGCGCGGAATGTAATTGCCCAACGCCGCCATCAATTAAAATCACATCGGGATACAACTCGCTGCCCTTGCCCTCTTGACGATAGCGGCGGCTAATCACTTCACGAATGGCGGCGAAGTCATCGTTGGCGACGGTTTGAATTTTGAAACGTCGATAGCGCTGCTTGACCGGACGACCATTCACAAAACACACCAGGCTTCCCACCGTTTCGCCGCCGCCCAAGTGCGCAATGTCAATCGCCTCAACGCACTGAATCTCCTGCGACACGCCAAGCGTGCGCTGCAAACTTTTGCAACCCAACTTTGGGTCCTGAATTGAGATCGTCACTTCGGGCTGCCAGTCGTACTGCGCCTCATCGCCGCGGCGCTCGCGCTCATCAAGGCGCTCAATGGCCTGCACTTGATCGCGCAAAATGGCCGCCTCCTCAAAGCGCTTCTCATCGCTGGCCTTGCGCATTTCGGCGCGCAACTCCTTCAACATCACGCTGCGTTTGCCCTCTAGAAAGCGGCAAAAACGATTGATGTCCTCGCGGTAGCGCTGCGGCGAAATGCGATTGGCGCACGGCGCAGTGCACTGCGCCATGCTGTGCAACAAACATGGACGCACCGAACGATTGCGCGGATCGGTGGAATCAATGTCAAGCTCGCATGTGCGATATTGAAAAACGCGCTGCAACAATTGCACCGCGTGGCGCAAACTTGCGCCGCTAATGAACGGCCCGTACAAGCGCGCGTTGCGAAATCGCTGCGCCGATGGATCGCGCGTGACGAACACGCCGGGAAATTCATCGCGCGTGGTGATGGCCAGATATGGAAATGTTTTGTCATCAAGCAAACGCGTGTTGAAGTACGGCTTCAAGTCCTTCACCAAGCGCGCCTCCATAAGCAGCGCCTCCCACGAACCTTCGCAGGGAATCACCTCAATGTCCGTGATCAACTCCAACATGGGTTGCTTCTTTGGACCCAGCTCGGTGCTGCCTAGAAAATAACTGGACACGCGCTCGGGCAGGCAATTGGCCTTGCCCACATAAAGAACCTTGCCAAGGGCGTCCTTCATAAGATACACCCCCGCAACCTCTGGAAACGCCTTGGCTATGGCTAGCAAATGGGCTAAACGCGCTGTATTTGCCGCATTCACTTCCCCCTTGGGCGCGGGCGTATTGGGGTTGTTCTTGGATGCTGCCACGGACAGAGTCTAGGAAATACTTGGCAAATACTTTCACAATATAAAAAATTGGTTTGAACCCACTAAATTATGTGCTACTATATGCCGCAGTGCTTTCAAAGGCGAGGTTCGCCTGGCACGCAATGTCTTGGAGTCATCTTTACAAAGGATCTCACATGAAACTTTTCGCAACACTCACGGCTGGTCTTCTCTTTGGTCTTGCTGCTTGTCAAAGCACCCCAACAACTGCGCCAGGCGCTGTCAGTGGTTGCTGTGGTGGCAAGTCTTGCAGCACCGATGGCGCGTGCAATACAGATAAGAGCAAGTGCACAACACCTGCATGCAAGAACAAGGTTGCTTCCACAAGTCCAGGCGCAGTTGGCGAAACTAAGTCCGCATGCTGCAAGGACAAGACCGCGGCCGCAAGCCCAGGCGCTGTCAGCGAAACCAAGAGCGGTTGCGCTTCTTCGTGCTCCGACAAGGCCAAGGCCACAAGCCCAGGCGCTGTCAGCGAAACCAAGAGCGGTTGCGCTTCTTCGTGCTCCGACAAGGCCAAGGCCACAAGCCCAGGCGCTGTCAGCGAGAAGAAGGCCGATTGCAAGACATCATCTGGTTGCCCAATGACTGGCGCAGGTTCCTGCCCATTCAGCGGCAAGACCAATGGCTAAATTCACTACATGAATGCGCTTGCAAGTCGCAATGACTTGAAACCGCTTTCATAAAAGATGACTCGACTTTGGGCGGCTCGCACACGCGGGCCGCCCATTTTATTTTTTGCCGCCACCTTTACTTCACAGTGTTGCCGCTACTATCACCGCGCAAATGCAAAGCAATGCCCCTGCTCTTTTGATTCGCGGTGGACGGGTCATTGATCCATCTCGCAACTTTGACGCGCGCGCCGATGTGTTGATTCATAACAGCCGCGTTGAAAAAATTTCCGCCACACCCATCGCGCACAGCGGCGCCACGGTGATCGACGCCAACGGCTGCCTAGTGTGCCCGGGATTGATTGACCCGCATGTGCACCTGCGCGAGCCCGGCGGCGAGCACAAGGAAACCATTCGCACGGGCGCGCAGGCCGCCATTGCTGGCGGCTTTAGCAGCGTGTGTTGCATGCCCAACACCAAGCCCGCGCTTGATCTGCCAAGCCTGGTTGATTTTGTGCGCCTGAAAGCGAAAGAAGCTGGCTTTGCGCGCGTGTTTGTCGCCGCCGCGGGAACAGTTGGACGCGCTGGCGAAAGTCTGTCGCCTATTGGCGCCATGGCGCTTGCCGGCGCGGTTGCCTTCACCGACGACGGCGATGGAATTGCAAACTCCGCCGTGATGCGGCGCGTGTTGCTGACATGCAAAGCTGCTGACCGCGCGTGGATGCAGCACTGTCAAGACGCCGCGCTCACTGTCGACGCGTCCATGAACGCCGGCGCCATTGCCGCCAAACTTGGGCTAACAGGTTGGACCGCCGTTGCCGAGGAACTTATGTTGGAGCGCGATGTGCGATTGAACCGCGCGATTGGTTGCCGCTATCACGCGCAACATCTTTCTTCTGGCGGCAGCGTTGACATTATTCGCCGCGCAAAAAGCGAGGGACAGCCTGTGAGTGGCGAGGCTTCGCCGCATCATTTGCTACTGACCGATGAAGCGTGCGACGGTTGGAACACAATGGCGAAAGTGAATCCCCCGCTGCGGCGGCCCGCGGATATTGACGCGCTGCGCCGTGGAGTTGCCGATGGAACCATTGAGGTGCTTGCCACAGATCACGCGCCGCACACGGCCAGCGAGATGGCGAAAGATTTTTCTGCGGCGCCCTTTGGCTGCATTGGTTTGGAAAGCGCGCTGCCCATGTACGCCAAGGCGCTTATTGAAACGGGTCTGATGAAGTGGCCAGATGTGATTGAGCGCATGACGGTTGGCCCCGCGAAATTGCTTGGCTTGTTTGACCGCGGCTATGGCCGCTTGCAAGAAGGCGGCATTGCCGATGTGAGCGTGATTGACATTGGCGCGCACGTGACCATTGACGCCACCACATTTCGCAGCATGAGCCGCAATTGTCCCTTCAATGGCATGCAGGGAACTGGGCGCGCGCGCGCGGTGATTGTGAATGGAAAACTTTTTGATCTCACGCGGGCGAACTGGTTCGAGGTCGCTTAGTTTGGATTCTTCAAAGCAAGATCGCAGGCGCGTGCGGGCGATGGATTGGTTGTACGCCACAATCGCCGCGCGACCCAAGTGGATCATTGCGGCGCTGACAGTGGCGGCGTTGGCATGCGCTGGAATAAGTTTTCAATACTTAACCTTGGACGCCGACACCGATTCGTTGATTGGCGAGGACCAGCCATTTCTAAAGGATTGGCGGCGATTTATCCATGATTTTGGCGACTTGGAATATGCGATCGCGGTGGTTGATCCGCGCGGCGACGCGCCCGCCGCCGACCGCGCGGTGCGCGAATTAACCACGCGCTTGTCCACGCTAGCCAGCGTTGCAAAAGCGTACGGCAGCATTGATGCGCAAGATCAGTGGCGACTTGCGCCACGCGCCATGAGCGACAATGAACTTGCGGGTCTTGCCGACGCCGCGGACGCGCTTCCAATTTTGGCGGCGCAACCAACTTTGGCGGACCTGTTGCAAGCCGGCGACGCGCGCGTGAAAAAATTATTGGATGAAGGCGCGAATATGGATGTGGATGCGCAACGATCAACCGCCGCAAGCGCGTTTATGTTGCTGGGCGCGGCAGCAAGTGGCCAACCCAACGCCGCCACATTGCCGCTTGCCACGGCGTTACAAACGCGCTGGCTGAGCAATGAAGGCGGCGCATTGCGCCTGGTGTTGATTATGCCCAAGAAAAATTACCAATCGCTTGCCGTGGTTGATGAAGCCTTGTTGCACATACGCCAAGCGATCGCGGACATTGCCGCGAAAGAACCCAGCATTGAAATTGGCTTGACTGGCAAACCGGTTTTGCAAGCCGATGAAATGGAAACCACAAGCGCGGACATGAACATTGCGTCCATGGTCGCACTGGCCTTGTGCGCGGCGTTGTTCATGATTGTCTTTCGCGGTATGAAGCGCCCGTTGTTCGCGGTGGCTGCGTTCCTGGCTGGCGCGGCGCTGACCTACGCCGCGGCGACCATAATGATTGGCAGCCTGAACCTGCTCAGTGTGGTGTTTATGTTGGTGTTGGTGGGCGTGGGCTTGGACTACGGAATTCACATGATTGCCCGCTATTTAGAAGGGTTGCGCCACATGGACAGCGCGGCCAGCGTGCGCCACATGATGCGCACCGCAACGCCCAGCATGTTGACGGGCGCGGCTGTAAGTGCGGGAACTTTTCTTCTTGCCATATTTGTGCCCATGCAAGGGCTGCGCCAACTGGGAATTATTTCTGGCGTTGGGTTGCTTCTATGTGCGGCCACCATGGCGATTGGTTTGCCGGCGCTGCTGTTGTGTTTTGATCGCCGCGGCGCGGATGATTCAAAGCAGCTTTCGTTTTTTGCCAGCCGCAATGTCATTGCGCAGACGCATCTCAACGCGCCACGCATGCGCCACCGAATGTTTGTCGCCGTGTCGCTGTTGGCCATGCTGGCGGGCGTAGTGATTGCGTGGGAGCGTGTTGGCTTTGAAAGCAACCTGCTGAAATTGCAAGCGGCTGATTTATCAAGCGTCATGTGGCAGCGGCGTTTGCAAACCGAGGGCGGAAATTCAACTTGGTTTGGCGCGGTGATAACGGATTCGTTTGACAAGGTCGCGCCACTGGTGGCGAAAGCAAAGTTGCAGCCGCTGATCCGCAATTCTCGCAGCGTTCTAGATTTTGTGAAGCCAGATTCGCCGCGGCGCGACCAATTGCGCGCCGTGATTGCCAGCGCCGACGCAAGCGTCGCGTTCAATGCGATTGCTGGTGAAGCAACAAGTCCCAACGCCAACGCTTTCGCGCAAACCGCGTCGGCAATTGAAGTCAATACCAAATCAAACTTGACTGAACTTGCGCAACGCGCCGGCGACCGCGTGGAATCACTTGCCAACGGCGCCAACACCGCTGGCGCACCCGCCAAGGATGTCGCCATGATTCGCAACCTTGCCCTGTCCCTGCGCGCGCTGCACAACGCGCTGGAAACCAATGAAAAGACTGCAAAAACGCAAGCCGAGCAATCCATAGCACTGGCAGCGTTGGCGGCGCAACAATTGCAAATTGGAGCGGCACTTTCACTGCGCGACTCGCTTCCACCCGCGGTGCGCGACTCGTTCACAAGCGCCAACAATCAATTTGCAATCTTACTGCACCCGCAAGAGGACATTTGGGAACCAGGCGCCATGGCGCCATTTGTGGCCGCCATGCGTACGGTTGATCCTTCTGTGACCGGCGCGCCAATCACGGTGTTTGAAAGTGTGCAGCTTATGCGCGCAAGTTTTCTGTGGCAAGGGTTCCTAGCAAGCGCGTTTGTCTTGGCGCTTCTGTATTTGGATTTTCGCTGCGTCAAACTTACAGCCGTCGCATTCTTAAGTTTGCTTGCTGGACTTGGCTGGACCGTTGGAATAATGGGCTTGCTTAAAATTCCATTCACGCTGGCCAATTTTTTCGCCATTCCAATTATGATTGGTCTTGGTATTGATAGCGCCATTCACATTACGCACCGCGTTCTTGATGGCGGGCTAACGCATGGATTTGGCAGCACACGGCGCGCAGTCATTGTGACAGCCATAACAACCACAATTGGTTTTGGAACGCTGTTGTTCGCGCAACACCGCGGCCTGCGCGGACTAGGCGAAGTGATGACCATTGCAAGTTTATGTTGCTTGGTTTCCGCGGTGTGGTTGCTGCCAGCCATGTTGCGCTTTATGGACTGGGACAAACTGGCGCAGCAACACTAGAATTGGGCGCATGGGTGTATTTGTGCCAAACACATTCACAAGCACGCACGCCTAAACTTCCTCCGCAATACATTTATAAAATTCACGCCAATCTGAAAGTGCAATGAATCACATTCCAAAATTCCGTCATCTTGCAATTGCAATGAAATCAATTTGTGTTCCCGCATTTGTGGCCATTCTTACGCTCAGCAGTTGTGGACCCGACACCGACCCTCGCGTGAGCAATACGGCGCCAGTTGTTTATCAATACGCCATTAAAGGCATGCACTGTCAAGACTGCGTCAACGCCATTACAGACAAGGCCGTGCACACTGACGGCGTGGTGGATTGCCGCGTCAACCTAAAAGAGAATTCCGCCATGATTGCCATGCGCGACGACGCGGTGGAACCACAAGTAAAAAGTGGAATTGAAAAGTTGGGTTTCACCGTGACGATAATTCCAAGCGCGGCGGCAACTGGCGCGTCAATGTCCAGCCCCGCCACAACTAGCGCCACCGCTCAACCTAAATAATTCAGCGCCTACATGTATGCGCAGCATTTTTCGCGCGCATTACAAACACGAATTCTGTTGCTTACAAAGCGGCTTGCAAATGAAGCGACATTAACCAAGTTCCGCAATTGTGCGCTCAATGACCTTTGCCACTTGCGCGGCCACCACCGACATTTCGCCTTTTACGCGCGCGCCCGCCGCGTGCACATGGCCGCCGCCGCCAAACTCGCTCGCCATGCGATTGACATCTACAAATGTGCCGCCTACATGAAGAGGTGGCTTGCTGCGGAAACTTAACTTCACAATTCCAACTTCTGTCTGTGAAAGCAACAGACTGCACTCGGTGCTGCCCACTTGCATGGGCGCGTTCACCACGCCGGCCAAATCTTCGGGGCTACCCGAAGCCGTGACAAAATCTTCCGGCAGAAGTTGCATTATGGCGGCTCGATTGTTGGCAAGCCAACGAATATTGCTGAGCGCGCGGCCCAACAATCCAAGCCTCTGCGGCCGCGAATTTTCCTCTAATTGCCTGTATAAACGATCTTTTTCCACGCCCGCGCTGAGCAAGCGCGAGGCCAATGTGAATACCGCGGCATCCGCGCTTGAGAAGCGAAACCAACCGGTGTCGGTGGCCAAGCCGGCAAAGAGCGCCTCTGCGATTGATCCAGAACCACCAGTTCCTGGCATGTCAAACTTCACGCCAAGCGCTTCAATGATTGGCACCAATGCCTGCGTGCAACTGGCGCAACGCGTGTCCACAATGCGATCCGCAAAATCCGTGTCGCCACTGCGATGATGATCAACGACCACAACTTTTTCACGGCGCTCTTTCAGCCATGGACCCAGGTGTTCCAGTTGTATCCAAGAACCAGTGTCAAGCACCGCCACAGCTTCATATTCCGCGGTGGGC
Source organism: Phycisphaerales bacterium (assembly GCA_009691785.1). Classification (GTDB taxonomy): domain Bacteria; phylum Planctomycetota; class Phycisphaerae; order Phycisphaerales; family SM1A02; genus SYAC01. The sequence goes on along the minus strand of SIAM01000017.1, from coordinate 3,518 downwards.
AACTTCTCTGGCGCGTGGCCTGGCTGTTCATTTGCAAACAAACATTGCAACACTGGATCAAACGCACCCGCGAGCCAAATATCAACAAAGCGTCCGCGCTGACGAAGCGCGCGCGCCAACGCCAACACCGAACCCATGGCGTCTCCGTCCGGCCTGTCATGCGAAGTAATTAAAACGCGCTTGGCGTTGACCAATCGATCGGCAATGTGCCGTGGTGTTGATGTTGTGGAATAGCTCGCGGTCACTTGTGTCATGTCAACACTACCTCTTGTGCAATTTCTTGGCGAGTTCGTTGCGTGTCTAGGTTCATTTGCTCCAGCAACGCTTGCACGCCATCAAAACGCGTTTGCCCGCGCAACCAGCGCGAAAATTCAAGCGTGAGCGTCCAGCCATAGTCATCTAGCGGGGCCTTGTGATCCAGCAAAAAAGCCTCAACTGTGCGGGCATGTGAGCCAAATGTTGGCTTGGTGCCAATGCTGATCGCGGCGCGTTTGCGCGCGCCCGTAGGCAGCGTGGCAAGACCCGCGTAAATACCGTCGCTTGGAAGCACCCGCGCGCCAGTTGCAATATTTGCAGTGGGCCAACCCAAAGTGCGGCCGCGTTGATCGCCCTTCTGCACCACACCCGTCAATTGATATGCGCGCCCTAGCACCGCGGCCACATCATGCACGCGGCCATGTTGTAAAAGCCAACGCAGCAGCGAACTGCTGGCCACCGCGCGCGAGGCGTCGCTTAGGGCAACTTCAACCGACGCAACTTGGTCAACTGGGAAATCATTTTTCAAACCAATTGCGCGCAGCGTATTGATATCACCCGCACGATCTTTACCAAAATGAAAATCGGGACCTTCAACAATGCAATCAAAGGCAATCTGCGCGCGCAACCACGCCATGAATTGCTCGGCGCTCATGGCCAACAATTCTTTGGTGGTGTTGATCACATGCACTTGGTCGGCGCCGTATTTCACCAAGCATTCACGGCGCTCTTGAAGAGTTTGCACGGTGGGCGGCGCCAACTCCGGCTTGAGCAACATGGCGGGATGCGGATCAAATGTCACCGCTACAACTTGGCCGCCGCTGCCCGCAAGAACGCGAGCACGCTCAAGCAAGGCTTGGTGACCCACATGAACGCCATCAAAATTGCCAATGGTGATGCAACGCAAGCGCAACAGCGTAACCAACTTAGAGCCCACATCCAAAGAAGATAAAAAAATAGGCAATTTGTGGGCATAAACCGCTTGAGCGGCGGCACCAAAGCGGGGATAGTGTCCCAATGCGTTCTTCCGAAACACCAGCCGCCACAAACGCCTTGCCTACCCATGCGCTCATCAATGAGCTGTCGCAACAATTCAAGGCCACCGCGGAAAGCATTGTGCCATGGTTCGTGGCGCAAATGCCGCCGATGTATTTTCAAGACACCTCGCCCGCGCGCGTGCAAACTCATTTGCGCGCCATCATTGCCGCAAAGGCCAGTGGAACAAAACTTGACTTGACTATTCGCAGCGACGACGGCAAGGAGTGGACCATGATCCGCCCAGGCAATCGCGTGGGCGTGCTGTCGGAAATTGTGGCGCAACTGCCAATGAATGAACCGCTTCGCGCCGCCACCATTCATGCCACGCTCGATGGCTCGTTGGTGGTGGACACATTTGAACTTGGCGAGCGCGTGCCCTTTGATGCCAAGGATCCAACGCAAGCGGCGAAGGTAAACTGCATTGTCGCGTGGGCATCAGAGCACGGACTTGATTGGAGCGAAAAAGAAATCCGCGGATTTGTCGCTGGCGCCAGCGCCGACTATGTGCTTACGCTCACGCCGCTGCGACTGAGTCGCCACGCCGCGCTCTTTAAGGAAGTCAGCGGCAGCGACGGCGCGCGCACCGAGCTGGAGCAGGAATCAAATCCAACACAAAGCCGCATCTCCATCGCGTTCTCCAACGCGCGCACGCGCACCATGTTGGAGCGCGCCGCCATGGTGTTGGCGCGGGCAAAAATCTCTATTTTGCGGGCATATTTGGACCAAGTGAAGGACGCGCCGCACGGGCAAGTCACCTTCCTGGCCTTTGTTGTGCAGACCGCCGATGGAAAACAACTTGACCCCAAGAGCGCAATCTGGAAGCAAATCTCCCACGACATCGCGCGCGCCAAGTGGATCAACTACGACATTTTGGAATTGGCTAATCGGCATCCCGGCCTTGACCTGAACCGCGCCGAAGCCGTGATGGGCTTGTGCCACCTTGTTCACCAAATGTTGGTGCATCAAGATCGCCTTGCGTTTCAAAGCCAAATTATTCTTGAAGCCGCCGAGGAGTCCATGGAAATTTCTTTGCGCATTGTGGATTTACTTGTGGCGCGCTTTGATCCAAAGAAACCAACGAGCGACGCGGACTTTGAGTCGGGCGTGAAAGTGTTGCAAACATCGTTGGAATTTTCGAGGCCGCCAGGTTGGAACACCGTGCTCATGGGAATGTTGCGCGCCGTGCAAGCCACGCTGCGCACCAATTACCACTTGCAGAATCGATTTGGTTTTGCGCTGCGCCTGAAACCAGAATTGTTGCAGGACGAGTTGCGCCCCAATCTTCCATTTGGCGTGTTCTTTGTCAGCGGTCGCGGCTTCAACGGCTTCCATGTTCGCTTTAAGGAAATCGCACGCGGTGGTTTGCGCCTGGTGCGTCCGCGCGACGCCGCGCAACACGCGCGTGAGAACGACCGTTTGTACGACGAGGTCTACGCGCTTGCCAGCGCGCAACAGCAGAAAAACAAGGATATTCCAGAGGGCGGCGCTAAATGCGCCTTGCTGTTGGAACCGCCTTCAGACCCAACGCGCTGCGTGAAAAGTTTCGTGGATTGCATTCTTGATCTCATCACGCCGGAGCCTGGAACCAAGACCCAATTGATCGACAAACTTGGCATTGAGGAATTTATTTATCTTGGGCCAGACGAGAACATTACGCCTGACCACATAGAGTGGATTGTGGAGCGCGCCAAGCGACGAAAGTATTCGCTGCCAACCGCGTTCATGAGCAGCAAGCCCAACGCCGGAATCAACCACAAGGTGTACGGCGTGACCAGCGAAGGCGTGAATGTGTTCCTAGAGGTCGCACTGCGCGCGCGCGGCATTGATCCGACCAAACAAAAGTTCACGGTGAAAATTACCGGTGGCCCCGATGGCGATGTCGCGGGAAACATGATCAGCATTCTTAAGCGCGACTACGGCGCCAACGCGCTCATCACCGGCATTGCCGACGGCAGCGGCAGTGGCGAGGACCCCGAAGGCTTGGACATGGACGAGTTGCTTCGCTTGTTCCATGAGGCCAAACCCATCGCGGCATTCAACAAGAAAAAACTTGGCGCGCATGGACACATTGTTTCAGTGGATGAGCAAGATGGAACCCGTTTGCGCAACACGCTTCACAATCGTCTTGTCACCGACGCGTTTATTCCTGGCGGCGGCCGTCCAAGCACCATTGATGATCGCAATTGGAGCGAATATCTGCAGCCAAATGGCAAACCTTCCAGCCC
>SIAM01000063.1 GCA_009691785.1 Phycisphaerales bacterium | reverse complement strand
TCAGTGGTGGATTCCACAAAGATGTCCGCGGGGGAAAGTTCGGTGGGGGATACAAAAGAAATTCCAGCATCGCTTATGGCGCGCACCAGGCGTTGTCGCAGCCGCGGCCCGCCATGCGGCGTGACAATAATTGTGTTGTCCGTCACGCGCAGCACAAGCGCCTCGTCAAGATCGCAAATGCGCCGAAGAGTGGCGCGACCAATTTCTGGAAGCGTGATGGAAAGTGTTTTTGCAAGGCGATCTGGTTGCGCGCGCATGTGCAATACGCCCACGGCGCCGGATGCCGCGGTGGTGAGCCAACATGCGAAATCTTGATCCAAATTCATTCCTCGTGTGCGTCCACCGAGGCGTCGCTTTCATGCGAATCTTCTTCGATGGATTTTTCCGCGGCCACGCGAATGCCTATCAGCACAAGATCGGCCACATGGCGGTTCACAAAATCGTCATCGGCAAACAGAACATCGGCGTCACCGCCGGTGACCACAACCATTGGAAAAGCCTTGTAATGCTCGGCGTAACGCTCAACAAGTCGGTGCATGGCGCCGCGCAAACCTTCGTACACACCAAGCAGCATTGCGGACGCGGTGTTGCGCCCAAACGGTTCCTTGGGGTCAGGTTGCGCAAAGGCGACGCGCGGAAGCGCCGCGGTATTTTCATGCAGTGATTTCAATTGCAGCGACGCGCCAGGAATAATTGCGCCGCCGTGAAACACGCCTTCGCCATCGACAAAGTCCACGGTCATGGCGGTGCCCGCGTCAACAACAACAACGGCTTGCTTGAGCGAGTCATAGGCCGCCGCGGCCGCAAGCAAGCGATCTTGTCCAGGAGTTGCGCCCGCGTCCAAGCACACGCCAATTGGAACGGGCAACTCTTTTCCAATGCGCAACACTTCGGTCTTCAGGCGCATCTCAATTTTAATTTTCAGCGGATTGGCGAATGTGTCATTCACGCTGGCCAACGCAACAATGGCGTCGTTGTCGGACAATTCCGCCCACGCGGTGGCGATTCCGTCCACAATATTATTTTCGTTGGTGTTCTCAATATGCTCCGCTGCGATCAACTTGCGATCCACAAAGCGCGCGAACGAGGTGCGGGTATTTCCAACTGAAATGGCGAGTAGGGCGGACATGGGAGTTTGATTCTAGGGAGTCTTGACCAGGAGATTCTCCACCGCAAGACGCATGCCATTGATCACGGCGCAAGCCATTTTTGCGGGTTTTCCGCTGCCAAACACCTTTCCATTCAACGCCACGCAACTGGCAAGCACGCGGCTACTGCCGGTGACCCAAATTTCATCCGCCGTGGCAAGTTCCGATTCTTCAATGGGGCGAATGGAAACTTCAAAGCCAAGTTGCTTGGCCGCGTCCATGGCCAGAGTGCGCATGGTGCCATGCAGAATGGACGGGTCCGTGTCAATGGGCGGCGTGGAGATGGTGTTTCCGTGCGCGATAAAAATATTTGAACTTGAGCCCTCGCTCACAAATCCGTCGCGAACTAAAATGGCCTCTTGCGCGGCGTGAGCGCGCCCCTCAAGCATTGGCAAGATGCTTCCCATTAAACTGGTGCATTTAATCTCGCAGCGATGCCAACGATGATCAGGTTGAACGGACAGCGAAATCGGCGCGGCCGTGGTGAGCGTGTCAAGCGCGCTGGAGGCGTGGGCCAAGGCGAACACGGTGGGTTGAATAGTGTCCGGCGGCATGTGCGCGCGCGTGGCGGCAACTCCGCGGGTGATTTGCAGATACACGCAGGCGTCGCGCAAATGTTCGGCTTGCAGAAGTTGCTCGCACAGCGCGGGCAAAGTGTGAGCGTCGAATCCCTTGATGTGTGTGAGTTGCAAACTGCGCTCAAGCCGCTGTATGTGCGCATTCATGGCCATGCCGGTGCGGTCAAAGAAACGCACCACCTCATAGATGCCATCGCCAAACAAAAACCCACGATCAAGCGGGCTAATGTGGGCTTTTTCAAGCGCAAGAATGTGGCCATTCAGCCAGACGTTCATGGGGCAATCCTAGCCAAAGTTACTCCGCGAAATGGCTCGGTTGGTGTGGGCGAATTGCGCACGGCAGGAGGGTCATTGGCTATAAAAATTGATTTTTTTTGTTTCAACACAATCGCCATTCACGCTTTAGACACTGCGCGTATTTTATTTTTTGCGCGCGGCTTTGATAAAGGCTTTGGCGCGCGCGGGGTCGATTGGATTTTGCCAACGGCCTCCACGCTTCAAGTCGCTGCCAACAATAATGCCGTCGGCAATTTCCAGAAGTTCGCTTGCGTTGTCGGCGCGCGCGCCGGAACCCACAAGCACAGGCACGCGGGACGCTTCTTTGACCAATCCCAGTTGCTCAAAGTCCACCGGTTGACCCGTGGCTTTGCCGGTGACAATGATGGAGTCGGCTCCGCAGAAAATTAGCGTGCGAGTTTGCTCGGCGGCGTTCAAGTCGCTGGTGATGGCGTGGCTGGCGTGCTTCTTCAGCACATCCGCCGCGATCATCACGCGTTGCGCGCCCAACATTTTTCGGTGTCGCAAAAGTGGTCCGGCGTCGGCTTGCTCAAACAGCCCCTCGTCGGCAACGGACGCAAGCGCGAAACCTTCCGCGCGAATAAACGCCGCGCCGCATGCGTGCGCCACGCTCATGGCTTCTTGATTTGCGCCCGCCAAAATCTGCAGGCCAATTGGAATTTTCACCGCGGCGCGCACGGAAAGCACGCACGCGCTCATGGCCGCCACAATCTCGCTGCCCACATGGCGGCGTAAATAAGGCAAATCATGCATGTTTTCAAGCATGATGGCGTCAAAGCCAAGTCGCTCAAGCAACTTGGCTTCAATCACGGCTTGGCGCGCAATTTCCGACACGCGCAATTCAGAGCGCGGCGAACCAGGCAAAGCCGCCAGATGCACCATGCCAATCAGGCAACGGGGAACTCCAAGAAACGAAAAATCTCCACTCATGATTGATTTCCTATAAATAAATGACGCATGTCTTGCCACTCCTTTGAGTCGATGATATTCAGCAAGTGATAATTGATGACATCCAATGTTTGCGGATCCACTTCGCTGGAAATGGGAAACACACAATTCAGGGTGACGATTGGCGATGGAAGCATAATGAGGTCTTGCCACTGTGGCTGATTCATGAGCCAATGCAGGCGGACGCTTTCAGCAAGCACAGCGCGTATTTGTCCGCTCTTTAAAGCTTGCAAGGCGTCATCCACGGTCGCGTAGGTAGTCATGTTGTAATTCATTTTTTCCCCGTCCAACAAGGCAGCGGATTTCAACACCGCTCCGGACTTCGTCCGCAATAGATCCGTGGGTTTGTGAATTTGCGAATTGATTCGCGACACGGTGAGAACGCTTGAAAGCAAACCAGCCAGAATGCTGGTGAGGGCGAACGCGATCAACATCCAAAGGCCGCCAACGAAACGACCGCGCTTGGTCATAGGAACGCGGTCGCCGTAACCAACCGTGCTGATTGTGGCGCTGCTCCACCAAACACCCTCGCCGATGGTTCTCCAGAAACCACCACCAAATTGACTAATATTTTTTCTGCGCTCGATCAAGCCCACGATGACGCCAAAAAGTAAAAGACAGGTAAGAACGAACACAACAAAGCGGGGAATCAGTGATTGCCAAATACTTTCAACTAAGGTTAATAAAGGAAGATGCAAATGTTTGGCAATGGCAATGCTTGTTCCGCTGAGTTCGAACGCGTTGGTGAAATTCATGGTCAATTCAAATTCGGGTGTGGGGTTAATGGCGATTGCGGCGAAATCAATGGTGTGATTTTCAATCGCGGTCATCACCTCATCCATGTTCTTGAATTCCGTGAATGAGTAGCGAAGCCCGCTGGTCTTTGCGATGTGCTCAAAGAGCGTGACCGCCAAGCCGGACCATTGTCCGCCGCCAGAACGAAATGCGAACGGGGGTAAATCCATGATGCCCACTCGAAATGGCGCGCGTTGTTCAAGGCTTTGTACGATGACTATTTTGGGTGGGGAAGTTTGTGCCAGCGATGCTTGCGCAACTGGTGTTGTTGAATGGTTCGCGTAAGCAAGCGCCAAGGTTTGTTGGGAAACTGGCTTCGCATCTGGCGCCGTGATGTGATGTGATCTAGGCGCGAAATTGTCTGCCCACGCGTTTAAGCCACTGATTGTCATCAGGCAAATCATTAGAAAAAAGAATCGTGCTCTTGGCATGGCGCATCAGGATACGCTTGCTGTCCACTTATGGCGATTGGTGAACTACAAAATAGTGTGGCGGTGATCACGGGCGCAAGTAGCGGCATTGGCGCGGCCACGGCGCAAGCCATGTCGCGCGCCGGAATGCGCGTGGTTCTGGCGGCGCGGCGTGTGGATCGATTGCGGGACTTGGCGGCGAATATCCACGCCAATGGCGGCGAAGCGGTGGTGTTTGAAATAGATGTGGCGCAAGCGGGCTCCAACGAACAATTGTTGGCTCACGCCACGCGCGCATTTGGCGTGGTGGATGTTGTGTTTGCCAACGCTGGCTACGGCGCGGAGATGGCGGTGCACGACATGTCCATGACGGAGATACGCGAAATGTTCGAGGTGAATTTTTTCTCAGCCACGGAATTAATTTCACTTGCGGCGCGTGAAATGATCGCGCAAAATCGGCCAGGACATTTGCTGATGACCTCAAGTTGTTTGTCCAAATTCACCATTCCGTATTTAGGCATGTACGCCGCAACCAAAGCAGCGCAAGCCATGGTGACGCGCTCCATGCGCTTTGAACTTGCGCCCCACGGAATCGAAGTTTCAAGCGTGCACCCAGTGAGCACCGCGACGGAATTTTTTCAGCAGGCGTCTTTGCGTGGCGGCATGGATCCGCAAGGCAAGACCGTGGCTAACCACGCGCCAAAGATGTTCATTCAAACTCCAGAGCAAGTTGCCAACGCGATTGTGCGTTGCCTGCGCAAACCCAAGAGCGAAGTGTGGACTAGCCTCGCTGTGAGGCTGGCCTCTGGAATCATCAATGCGTTTCCCGGCATGTACGACATCGCGCTGCGCAAGCAGGCAAAGGAGATGTTGCATAGCCAGAAAAAGCGTTTAAATAGGGTGAAAAACTAAGCAATATCAAATTGTTTCCCAACTAGGCGATTGGCAACTATCTTTCATCTTTGACATTTTATTGAGCGCAATTTTATTTCACAACAAAAGGATTCAGCCATGGCAATTCGAATTGGTATCAACGGTTTCGGGCGCATTGGTCGCTTGGTGTATCGAGCGGCGGTACAGCGCGGCGGTTTTGAAATTGTTGGCGTGAATGATTTGGTGCCGGCGGACAACTTGGCGTATCTGCTGCAGTACGACACCAACCACGGCCGCTTTGAACATGAAGTGAAGGCCTCTGGCGAATCTTTTTCCGTGGCTGGCATGTCCACGCGCACATTAAGCGAGCGCGATCCCGCCAAACTTCCGTGGAAGGATCTTGGTTGCACGTATGTTCTTGAAAGCACTGGTCGCTTCACGGATTTTGAAGCCGCCAAAGGCCACATTACCGCCGGTGCCAAGCGCGTTGTGATTTCCGCGCCAACCAAGAGCGAGCAGGAAGTTCCAACGCTTGTCTACAAGGTCAATCATCAGCAATACGATCCCGCGCGCCACACCGTGATCAGCAACGCAAGTTGCACCACGAATTGTTTGGCGCCCATTGTGAAAGTGATCATGGATGAGTTTGGCCTAGAGGAAGGCTTGATGACCACCGTTCATGCCACCACCGCGACGCAGCCCACGCAAGATGGTCCATCAAAGAAAGATTGGCGCGGCGGACGCAACGCGTACCAAAATATTATTCCCGCCAGCACCGGCGCCGCCAAAGCCGTGGCGTTGTGCTTGCCTGGCATCAAAGGCAAACTCACGGGCATGAGTTTCCGCGTGCCTGTTGCCAATGTGAGTTGCGTGGATTTAACGTTTCGCACGGTGAAATCCACCAGTTTGGACCGCATTCACGCCGCCATGAAGGCCGCCTCACAAGGCGCCATGAAAGATGTGCTTGGTTACACCGAGGAGGAAGTTGTTTCGAGCGATTTCATGAGCGATCCGCGCAGCAGCATTTACGACGCGCGCGCGTGCATTCAATTGAACGACCGCTTCTTCAAGGTGATCAGTTGGTACGACAACGAATGTGGCTACGCCAATCGTTGCGTGGACATGTTGCAAATGATGGCCGACAAAGACAAGGCGTGAGTGTGGCGAAAATAATTTGATGCGAGTGAGTGTGGAGGCGATCTTTGTGGACGCGCTCAATTTTGTTCAATGTCAACGTGCTTTCTGAAATTCGCAATCAAATTCACCGCGGCGCGGTTTGATAAAGAACCTTGTCAATGCGTAAGTGCGTAGACCAGTGACGCTGCTTCCATTTTGGAAAGCGCGCCGCCGCTCCAATTGGCCGCCACCGCGGATTGGTTCACGCCCTCGTACATCTTGTCGGCGGTGCAGTTGAACAAGCATTTGGCTTTGTTCACGCCCTCCCACACTTTGGCGCCATCAATATTAAAAAGAACCTTGCCCTTGTTCACGCCCTCGTAGACATTGTTGCCCGAGATGTTGAACAAACACTTGGCCTTGTTGGCGCCTTCCCAAGCCTTGTCGCCGTCGATATTCAAAATAGATTTAGCTTTGTTCACGCCTTCATACAGAATGTTGCCGGCCAGGTTGCACACCGAGGCGCCTTTATTTGGTCCTTTGTAAAAAATACGAGTGCCCATGGTTGTTGCTCCAAATAGAGTTGCCAGCAGCACAATGAATGCGGCACGCGAGCGTATGGTTGTTGTTCTAGGCAAAGTTTGCATGAAGGGGTTCTCCAGAAGTGTGTGGAGCCGCCACCAAGCTTCACAAGAGCAAGTTTACCTTGCGGGCTTGCAATTTCATTCATGAAGAACAGCGCGCCTGTGTGTCAATAGAACCAAGACGCGATGGCATGAAGATGGTTTGCGATTGAATGTATGTCACTGATCGCGGTGGAAAAACAAAACCAGGCCCCGGAATAGGGACCTGGTTTCGCGGAGAATTGTCTTTGTCTTGGTTGCGACCGGCGTGTTAGTTGCGTTGCGTGCGGAAGAAAAGCGGCTTGAATTCCACCAATTCCGGGGCCGTGTCCTCTAGATCGAATTCGCGGGAGATGTAATCGGAGCTCCAACCATTCACCCGCAGCGAAGCTGGCGTGGAGACATGGTGCGTGGAAATTTCCGTGGCAATGTTGATCAAGTCGTAGGCCCGCATGGTGGCTGGAAGCACACGCAATCGTCGCTCGGTCAAGGCCGACAAATTTGCAAAGCCGTAGCGTGCCGAGCAATCATCAATGAGAGATTGAAAGCGATTGAGCACTGGAGCTGAACTTTCCGTCTTGGGCAACTTCATGATGAAGGTGTGCAGGCGTTGCACCTCCGCCAGCGAGGCCCATGAGCGTTGCGACGCCGCGAAACGATCGCGTAGAACGCTGAAGCCTTCTTCGTTGTCGAATGTTGAAAGCGCACGTTCCAAGACATGTTGTGGTTCCTTGCCCATTCGCACGGCGCTGGTGAACGCGTTGGTCATGCCCACCATTCCGTTGAGGCAAATAAGCCGCAACAAACCCAAATGCAATTTTGCGTCGCCCAAACCGTCAACGGGCACGGACATGGTGAACTGGTTTCGAAACTGATCGGGACCAATCGGCAAATTGGAGCTGCCTGAACGTGGCTTGCTGGAACACATCAGCACGCCCTCGGAATAAAAAGTGCTTTCCACTTGGTATCGCTGCAGCAATTCGTAGGCGCTGTCAAAGTCAATCATGGGACGCGATTGTTGCGACAAAGAAAGCAACTTTGGCCCGCTGCGTGGAGCACGCTCAATGGTGAGGCGGAACTTTGGATCGTTTTTCTTCTGCACAATGCGGCTGATGAGCTCGTTGGGCGTGAAGTACAGGAACATTTTTTCCTGCACATTCAGGAACAGAGCCAAGCTGTGCCAAAATCTACGGCTGGGCTGGAATGATTCGCCGCCAAGTTGAATGGTTCCACGGAAGGCGTACTTGTTGTTCTTGTCGCCCGGAACATCTAGTTGCGTTTGCGGCACAAAGTTTAAATCGCTCAGGCCAATGTTGCGTGTTTCAAATGTTGGAAACATGCCACGCGATTCTTTTGTGCGCAGTGTCTTGACATCGCCAGGGATGCTTACAAAGCCGGGGTACACCGGGGTTGTCAAAACTTCGCCGTGAAGCACCGACGCTGGTTGAACCACGCTTGACCGGTCCCAGGCTGAACTTGCTGGACTTGCCGGAGTGGGTGGAACAGGTTGCGCACGGTTGGTTGGCTTTGATGTTGGCTTTGATGTTGGCTTTGATGTTGGCGCAGGTGTTGGTGTGGTTGAGAAACTTGGATTGACGAAGTCGAACATTGGATGCCTTTGAGAAAGTGTGATTGAAAGAACTGAATTTGAAGCGTGAATTGAAGCGTGAATTTGAAGCGTGAATTAGAAGCGTGAATTGAAGCGTGAATTAGAAGATGTACGAAAGAATCAGACGATTGAAACGCATGTGTTGCAAGCGTCTATAGATAGAACGGATGAATGTTGAAGCTGTGACAGGGTGAATGATTGAAAGCATGAATTGATGTGTGAACAATGAACGAAAGGGCCATGAAACTGGCCTTTACAGGGGTTTGTTGAGCGTGATGGTTCAATGGCGTTTGGCTTATTAGGGAATAACAATGGAGCCACGCGAACGCGTTCTGGAATTGCGTTGAATCCAGGACATGGAAGTGCTTGGAGTCACCGGCTGGGCAATCTGCAGCTCCATTTGCTTGGCTATGGCGTCAATGTTTGGATTGGCCGTAAGACTTTTCCACACGCCATCTTGAAACGCGAACTTGTAGCGGGGCTCCGCGATTCGCGTGAACGGAAAGTTGGTGGCTCGGCATTGCACAATGTGCTTCACAGGAAATTGCGCGAACGGCCGCAGCACTCGTCCACAAATTTGCACCGCTGGTCCTTTTGAAGATGGCCTGCAGAAGACCGTCTTCATTTGCGGGCAATCAAATCCTTCAGCAAGAACAAGCATGGAGCACAGCACATCCAATTTGCCATTCATGTAGTCGGCAATTTGTTGTTCGCGATCGCTTTCGCCGTCGACAACGGCCACGCGGGCGCCGCCCTGGGTCAACATGCGTGCGCATGCATCGGCCTCTGATTTAAAACGAAAGAACGCCGCGGCCTGGCCCCAGTGTTGCGGATCACTCAGCCAACAGCGGGCCACCGATTGCGGCGAGTATGTGTCCAAACAATAATGATCGAACTGGCTCAGCCAGCCTTCACGAATCAGTTCGCGAATGCTGACATCGCGAATGACTTTCTCAAAGCACAACTTGATGCGGTCCTGGCGAAATGGCGTGGCGGTTAAACCCAACACCAACTTTGGACGCATCATGGAATGCAGCGAGGCCATGCTCATGGCGCCGTCGTGATGGGCCTCATCGACAATAAGTAGATCAACCTCTGGCGGCGA
>SIAM01000062.1 GCA_009691785.1 Phycisphaerales bacterium | reverse complement strand
CTTGCGTGCCAACTTGCGTGCCAACGCCTTGGTTCACGCTTGCAAGCGTGTGCGCGTTGGCGGCGGCGCTATTGGATTGCGTGTTGGAGTTGTCGCTCATATGGCGGCGCCTTGCTCAATGTCTTCATCTTGTGACTCCTGGTCAAAGAACGGCAAGCACAATGTGCGGCGCACGCGTTCAAACTTGCCCGATGGATCGCGGCCCGAATCAGGAAATGCCCCGGCGCGAATTTCACGCACAATTCGTTTGGCTTCATCAATGGCGCCATCGATTGGTTCTAGAAGCGGACACCACTCTGGCGCCAGATTGGACGCGGGCACGGACAACACGCCCACTTCTATTTTGTCGCTGGTGGCCGTGGCAAGACCGACAAGATCAGCATGGTGCGCCGCGATTTGCGGCAGCAGAAACTTGTACAACGGCAATTGCAAATCAATCCATTTGTTTTTTCGCAACACCTTGGCTTTGATGTCGAACCCGCCATCGCTTGACTTGTAATCAATAATGCGCCAGCCATGCGTGGAGTGAAAGTCGATGCGGTCCACGCGAAACTTGATGGCTTGCATGGAACCGTCCACATCAAGCATGGCCACGGCGGATTCATAATTGCCCGGCCACTCAGTTGCAACAATGCTCCAACCCGCTTGCAACTGCGCGGTGTGCCACGCCACAAGCGCGGGCAGACGATTTTGCAGTTCAAGCAGCGCCAAGTGAATGGATGGCGTGAGATTGTCGCCATAGCTTGCGTGGGCGCACTGGCGCGCCACATTCATCATTGCCCGCGCGCATTGCTGTTGATAGTTGACGTGAGCGACATCAAGCGATGCGATGTCTGGCGCGCGCAACGCCTGCGATGCGGCGTGCAACAACGTGCCAAACTCGGCGGCGTTTAATTCCACCTGATCCAATTCCGGTGCGCTGAGCTTGAGCACTTTCTCCAGCCAATAGCGATATGGATTGTCTATGTACACCGCGAAATCCGTGACGCTGATAGCGCTGGGCATGTGATGCGCGTAGGCAACGCCGGGTTGCGGCTTTATGGCAAACGCGCTGCTGAACGCGGGCGCGTTCATGGGCGCTGGACGCATGCGGGTGCGGGTGGCGGCCGAGTCATCATTGTTCACCAACAACAAAATTCTTTGGGCAATGGCAAGAGCCTCTTGCGGCAACAACAAACGGCTGGGTTTCAATGGATCACCGTCACCGCCAAGTTGGCCCGAGATAATGGCAAGACCACTGGCGCCAGATTGCGCCGTGCCAGCATGCGAATTATTTTTTTGCGCCGCATCCACTTGCGCCGCTCCCGTGCGCGCCACAAGCGCGCTGAGCAAGTACGCGTCACGCGCAAAGCGCCCCGCGCGCGTGGGCAAACCAACCGCCGCGCGAATACTTTCATTGAACCAACCGTCCACTTGCGGCGCCGAAGGAAGGCTGCCTTCGAACATGCCGGTCAACACAAATTTTTCTGACGGCTCGAACAGCGTTTCAAGCCAGCCCACCGTGTCCACGCATTGCGCGTCGCTGGGATCGGGCACGCGAATGTCCGCACACAACAGCAGCGCCAGCGACAACGCGTCGGGCGCGCTGCCCAATTCACGCGCCGCCATGCTTTCTTGCGCGCGCCGCAATGTTTTTACGCATTCCGAAAATGCGCGCGCCGTGATTGGGTTTTCATTGGCGGCGAATGTGCCCTGCATCCACTGTTCAAGCTGGTCCCACCGCTGCCCCAGTGCCAACTGCGTATTGGCCGCCGGCGACATGCACGCAAACCAATCCTTGAATTGATCTTCAAGCGCAATCGCCAAATTCTTTGCGCCGTACTTTGCTTTGAGCTGCCGCCAAAAATGTTCAATGGAAGTTGCCTTGCAATCAACCAAAAGTTTCTCAAGAGTTTGAATTGGCGATTGAATTGTTGTGTCAATGACCGTCTCGCCAGAATTGTCGCCGTCCATAATGAGTCCGCGCGTGATGGCGGGAACGCGGATGAACTCAATCAACTGCGAGGCTTGCCCCCCACTGGCCGCCGCCTCTAGGCGCTGCAAACATTGACCAACTTCTGTTTGCGCAAACGCAATGCCGCCGCCGGAATGAACGCCACGACCATGTTGCGCGAAGGCGCGCGCCACATTTGGCAGCAGCGACTCGTCCGCCAGCACAATGCATGTGTTGCCCGTGTCCACGGCGCCAGTTAATTTGCAATATCGCGCCACGGTTGCGGCGGCTTGATCGGCCGGATCGCCCGCCACTTCAATCATGCTGTCATGAATATCGGGACCGCTTGTGAAACCATTGTCGCCACCAATGACCACTCCAAGATGATCAAACTTTGCGGCCTCACTTGCGGGCGCAAGAACCAACGCGTGCACCTGCGTGGGCTGCCCATTGAACTGCGCCTTTGCCAAACTTTCCGCGGCGAACGAAACATTGCGCGCAAAATCTGGCAAGCCCGCCAACACCAGCGCGCCGCACTTGGGCTTCCATCGTGCCTTGTCCGCAAGATCAATCACATCGCTGCGCTCCAGCATGGTGACATTCACAAGCGCGCCCATGTCTTGCAACTGGCGCTTCATTTCTTTATGAAGCTGCGCAAGATTTTCCCATGACTGCGCCATGGCGGGACTGTTGTAAAGAATTTCCAGCCGCGAAATTTCATCCACACTTTTGTGGGCGTCGTCGGCGCGGTCGATGACATCCAGCAAGCGTTTTGCCGGACGCGCAAGCGCTGCCAACGTAGTGGCGCGCACCGATGGCAGCAACTGTTCTCGCAGCGCGTCATTTTTGGCAAGCGCGTTGCAGATGGCGGTTAATCGTTCAAGCGGACCCGCCACAACACTGCCGCGTGGAGTTTCAAACGCATTCACCATGAACTTGCCCGAGGTGGCCATGCTTGGTGGAATCATTGCCCCTGGAACAATCTTTCGCAGAGCCGCTAGCACATGCCGCCGCGCGCCCGCGCCTGGAACAATGACCAGCGTGTTGGTGAAATCAAGAACGCCGTTTTCATTTATGGCAAGCGTGTCACGCCGCTGATAAAGCCACTGCGCCACGCTGCGCGCGGCGCTTTCGGTCCAACCCAGGAAATGGCGTTCGGGTAGCGGCATGCGGTCTTTCTTCAAACGATTGAAAGGGCCAACTGTGACAGCTCAATCAAGCGCGTCTGCAAGAATAACCCTTGAACGACCCGTGCTAATTTGGCGGCGATCTTTGCCAGCAGTCAACACGATGATGCCTTTCGTGTTGACAGGAACTACTGTTTCTGCCCCGCAAACAGGCATTTGGCAACAATTTGCAAAATCTTTTGTATTGCGTGACTGAGACCACCTGTTTTTTACGTTTACATCTATGGATAGCGAGTTGAAGCGTTGGGAAGCGCGACAACAACTAATCTTAATTTGTTGGAAAGCCATGTCGGACCGCAGCGGGAACCTGCACCAGACAAGCCGACCAGATTTGGGACGTCATGTTTGAACGCGCTCGGGAACAGCGCCTCAAACAAGTCAACTCAATTACGAGTCGCCCTTAAACAGGCGACTCGTTTTTTTTACACAGTGGTTTTTACGCGCTTGAATGGCGCACTTGAATCACGCCCTTCATTACAACCGTTGCAACTGGCCGCGGTGCTCCATTGCATGCGCCTGGCAAACAGCGCATTTCAATTGATTTTTGCACGGTCATTGCAAAGCTGGCGCACTTTGTGTTTCTGGGTGTGCCTTGCAAGCGCACGCGCAAAATACTTTTTTAAGAAGTGGCGGTTGCAACGCGTGAGGGCGCAGTCTCAAACTATTTCGTAAATCTTTCATGTTGCGAGCCTGAGACCACCTGTTTTTTACGTTTACATCTATGAGAAGACAGGTCTTTCAAAGGCGAGATCCTTGGCGGACAGTTTTGATTGGTTTGATTGATGCGATGTCAGTTGCGGTGGGAACCGCGGCTGGCCAATGATTGGGTTACTGATTTAGCGTTGGTTTGATTGATGCGATGTCAGTTGCGGCGGGAACCGCGGCTGGCCAATGACGGGTTGGTTGGGCAACGGCAGTGTGAACTGCGGTTGGTTGGTAAGTCGGCTGATGACAAATTGTTTGATGGATTATTTCCGCGTGCCGACGCTTTCGCTTTGCCACTGGCAACTGGAATGAGACCTGGTCCGACCTCGGTGCCACAGTGAACTATGGCGCTTGGAATTCGTTGAAGCTTGAGTTCGATCCCAACGCTAACCTTTTCAAGTACTACGTAAACGGGGTCCTCCAAACGTCCTTCACTAGCACTGTGCCCGCGCCAAGTTTTGCCCCTCAATTTGGCGGCGTGTCCACTGGTCTCTCCTCCACAATAATGCAAACGTACAACTACGGCGCAAACTACGAGGTGCGTTGGAGTAACACACCAGTCCCCGCCCCAGGCGCGGCAGCTTTGATCGGACTTGCTGGCATGGTGAGCAGTCGCCGCCGTCGCAACTAACTTTCAATCTCCTTCAGCTTTCGCCGCGTGCCTTACCCGCACGCGGCGGTGAAATTCCCAGCCCCTAAGCTTCAAACCTTGGGGGCTTTTTATTTATAATTTTGTGTTTGAATGCGCGCCACTGCATGCGCAACTGCCCCGCACACGCCCCGCATGAAGTGGTCACAATGGCGTGGTGACCAAGCCCACGCTCATTCTGGATCGCATGCAATTCTTTGGCCGCCTTGCCGCGGATTACCAAACCATGTTTGGCGTGACACTTGAATCACTCAAGGGCAAGCGCGTTCTTGATTGCCCCGCGGGACCAAGTTCATTTGTGGCGCAGGCGTGCGCGGCCGGGGTTGACGCGGTTGGCGTTGATCCTTTGTATGCGCACGGCGCGCATGAATTGCGCCAACGCTGTCAGGACGACATTGCCTACACCGTGCAGCGCATGGCGGCGCATGAAGGCGCCTACAGCGATTTGAATTTGCAGGCGTACGCGGACAACAAGCGCGCGGCGCTGGAATTATTTTTGCCCGACTATGAAGCCGACCGCGCCGGCGTGCGATACATCAACGCAAGTTTGCCCACGCTTCCATTTGCCAATGACGAGTTTGACCACACATTCAGCGCGCATTTACTGGTGACCTACAGCGATCCTGCTTCGGGTGGCATTCTTCCAAATTCTCCTTTCACATTGGAGTGGCACATGGCGGCGGTGTTTGCTTTAATGCGCGTGACCCGCGGTTCGTTGCATGTGTACCCCACCACCACTCGCACTTTGCCAGCGCGGCGCCATCCATATATAGAGGCGATTGTGGCGCGCATAGAAGCGCAGAATGTGCGCGGCCACGACGCTTGCCACGGCAACGGCGACACTATGGGTGTTTGGAAATGCCGCTATGAGCCTTCCACATATCAGCGCGGCGATATGGCTCAGAATTATTTAAACGCCTCGCTGGTGATTGAGCGGCAGCCCCTCTGACACTAATCTAAACTGAGACGCCAGCACACCAAACATATGGACCACACATAATGAAAACCATTTCAACATTTCGAATTTATTTCTTGGTGCATGTCTGCTCGGTTACAAGCGCAAGCGTGTTCGTGCTGGCAAGTATTGCGGGATGCGCCGGCGCCTACACACCAGTGCCACAAGACAATCCGCCGCAAACAACGACGCAAACAACGACGCAAACAACGACGCAAACCTTTGTAATAGCAACGAATCAAGCTACAGTCGGAACAAGTATTTCCGCTACAGTCGGAAAATCGCAACCAATTACAACCCACCTCACAGAGCCAACTAGGATTCAATCAGCCCAACAAGGTGCTCTATCAAATGGGCAATCGCTTGCGCCAAGCCCGACGCAATCCGCAGAACCTGCGCAAGAACCAGCCGCAGCTCCGCCCGTGGAACCCGCGCAGTTACAACCTGAAGCAGCACTCATGCACACCGATGAATCAATTGAATCTCGCGCAACTTTCCGCGCAATTCCCCCCCAAACAATCCAACCCGCAACTACCACGCCTGTCTCGCGCGAACCTGGCGCGGCCGCAAGGCAAAATCTTGTGCTTGAGCGCGCCCGCACCAGCCACGCGCAAGTGGTGTTGATTGGCGACTCCATTACGAAAGGTTGGGAAGACGCGCCCGAACAATTGCAAGCGCTGGTTGGTTTGCGCAGCGCGGCCAACTTGGGCGTGGGCGGCGATTGCACTCAACATGTGTTGTGGCGACTTCAGCAAGCGCCATTGAGTGCGATTCAACCTAAAGTGATTGTGCTGATGATTGGCACCAACAATATTTATGATGACAGCGCCGATGACATTGTGGCGGGCATTCACGCGGTGGTCGCGTTGCTCAACGCGCAATGCCCCAACGCCGAGATTTTGGTGCTGGACATTCCCCCGCGTGGTGATCCGATGGATTCCGCGCGCGCCAAGATTGCAGAGATCAACAAAGAACTTGCCCAAGGCACCTGGCCTGAGCACGCGCGGTTTGTGCGCGTGGATAATCAATTTCTGCGGAATGATGGAACCATAGATCCCGCGATCATGCCCGACTTGCTGCACTTTTCGCTAAATGGATATGCCATGTGGGCGACCGCCATTAAGCCTGAATTGGATTGTTCTTTGGCGGCCAACCACCCGGAACCCGCGCCCACCACGCCACACCCGTGACTAACAACCAACAAGACAGATTTCTATTTTGAATGAACTCTATTAAAATGAAACGCCCAGTGATTTTTATTCAAGCGAACTTTGAAAAACCACAACGCATCATCTGAAACGCAACCCCATGAAGACCCCTACCACTCAAACCACAAAAAAATTCAGCCCGACTAAAAGAATATTAATTGCGCTCACCGCGTTTACCATTGGAGGCGTTGCCGTTTCCTTGGGCATAGCCGAGAACAAGAAAAATACAGTCGGCATAAATTCGCCCGTGAAGGTTGCGCCTGAAATTGCCCAGACCGCGCCACCAACGCAACCAAATCCCACGGCGACACCCGGCACCACGGCGGCGCCAATTCCAACAACAACTCCAGCCACGACCACGGCTACCCCACCAGGCTCTTCGGCAACTCCACTTCCAATGGCGATTGCCCCGCAGATTATTCCAAGCGCGAATACCACCATGATTGACGCGACCAAGGCCAAGAACCCCAGCGAGATTATTTCATCCGTGCTGGCGGCCGTGACCAAAGCCAATGACATGCCTGGCATGGCGGCAGCGGTGATTCAAGGCGGAAGAATTATCGGCGTGGGCACCGCGGGCGTTCGTAAAAGAAATGAAACAAGTCCAATTCTGGGCGATGATCAATTCCACTTGGGTTCATGCTCCAAAGCGTTCACAGCCACCCTGATTGGAATTCTTGTGGACGAGGGAAAACTGAATTGGGACAGCACCATCAGCGATTTGATTGGCCGCGAACTCACGGCCATGAATCCTGATTATGCGGGCGTGACAATTGACCAACTGCTGCATCACAGAAGCGGCGCCTGGCCAAATGGCCCAAGCGAAATTTGGACAGCCGCGCTGCATGCCAATGGCACGCCCACGGAACAACGGCAAATCTATGTTGAAGGAATTCTTTCCCAGCCTCCCAAATTTGCACCAGGACAATATCTCTACTCAAACGCCGGCTATGCGACTCTTGGTTTCATAGCCGAGACCATTACCAAAACACCCTATGAACAATTAATGGAGCAAAAAGTTTTTCTGCCGCTTGGTTTAAAGAGCGCGGGATTTGGCAACGCGGGGAAGCCCTATGAGGTGACCGCCCCCCATCCGCATAGCGAGAGTGGCACTCCAAACTTTATTGACAATCCGGAGGCAATTACGCCCGCAGGTCGTATTCACATGAACATGATGGACTGGGCAAAATTCTGCCTGTTTCATTTGGGGCATCAAACAAATCCCCCGCTGCTGAAGCCGCAAACCTTGGAGCATTTGCACACGCTTGCGGGCAAAGTGGCCGAGGATAAATTTGGATACGCCTGTGGTTGGATGCGTCCCAATCGCGGTTGGGCGGGCGGGCGAACATTGCATCATGCGGGCTCCAACACAATGAATTATTGCGCCGTGTGGCTGTCGCCGCAAAAAGATTTTGGCGTGCTCGTGGCCACCAACCAAGGCGGCAAACAAGCGGATATTGCTGTGCAAGAAGCGTGCCAGACTCTGATTGAATTCTTCATATCGACGCCGCAAAAAAAATAGATTGAAGTCGCTCCAAGTGACTCATCCACTCGATGTGAATTTGGCGACGCCATTCTCATCCGTGTAGATTTTAATTTGTTGCTTGCCGTTCGGGGCCATCCAAATCATCAGCGCTTCGCCGTTTGGCTTGGTGGAGGCGCCAATGCGCAGTTTGTTGTTCACGTCACGCCACTGAACGCTGCTTTCGCCACTGGTTTGCGTGGTAATGGCGATGCGGCTTTGCCCCTTTGTATCCAAGCACTGGAAACTAGATTGACCACTTGGATATGTCTTGGCAGAGAGGCGGGCGAAGCCTTCCTCGTCATACCAAGCAAGTCCGGCGGCTTTGTTGGCGTCCTCACCGTCAAGCACCAAGCGCTCCTTGCCATTGGCGTCCACCACCGCAAGTCGACGCACGCTCATGGTGTCTTGCGGAGCGTTGGCGCCGCCCACAACCAGCGCGGCAAGCGCCGCAATGAGCACAAGATTTGTGCCGCGAACTCGGGTGAGCGATCGTTCCACGCGGTCAAGCCGCGACGCGAGATTGGTGTCATTGTGAATGTCGTTCATCAGGTCAACGCTATCAGACAAAGGGATACCTTTCCACCCTTGCGTGCGCCCGTACAAGCTTTGTATTTTGTTGGCGCATGGAATTTGCGCAGCAGGTAGATTTAAATACTTTCTAAAACCGCATCACAACTTCAATGCAAGGAATTTTATCACAATGACAACGCAGCAACATTCGCACTGGGGCATGGTCACTCTTAACGGGGCCTTACTTGTTTTAGGCGGACTGGCATTGGTGGCCGTGCCATTCCTTGCGGCGTTCACATTCGCGGCCGCGTTTGGGTTGTGCTTGGTGGCCATTGGCGCGGTCGGATTGTTCGCGGCGCTGAAATCCATGAGCAACGTGCAGCACAGCTTGCTGGTTTTTCTTGGGCCATTCTTGTCCATCATGATTGGCGCGGTGTTGTGGTTCACACCCGCGCAAGGTTTAATGGCGCTCACGGAAGTGTTGGGCGCGTTCACGGTGGTCACGGGAATCTTTCAAGTGGTGGCGGCGCTGGGCTTATCCGGAAAAATACACTGGGGATTGCTGCTGCTCAACGGACTTCTCACCCTCGGCGCGGGCGCCGTGATGTTGTTCTCGCCCGGCATTGCCGTCTTTGTGTTCGCCATTTTCTTTGGCGTGCAATTGGTCTTCAGCGGATTTCATTTGGTGCGCGCTGGATTTCGAATGAAGCATTTGCTTGGTTGAAGCCCGCGCCGCAAACCGAAGTAGAAATAAAACCGCCCGCGTTCATAGCGGGCGGTTTTTTTGTGTTGCGATCAATTTGCGATCAGCCTTCGGTTGAAGGAATATCTCGCTCCAAATAGGTGTAGCCGTTGATGCCACTTTCGTAAATGCGAACCAGTGATTGGCTTTCCGTGGCGGTCATTTGCTTCAGGCGCACGGCCTTCTCGCACTCGCGGCGAACTTGCGCCAGAAGCGTGTTGACATCGTAATGCACATATGAAAGCACATCGCGCACGGCGTCGCCCTCAATGATTTCATCAATCCACCAATTGCC
>SIAM01000016.1 GCA_009691785.1 Phycisphaerales bacterium | reverse complement strand
AGCGCGACCGCGCCAATCGGCAATTACTTGGCGCATCTGCGCGGTGGTGGTGGCGGTGCGAATGCCTTCTTTGAGCGGTTTCACGTGGCCCATATTTTTGCCGTACCAACTAATGCGTTTACGCATGCACTCCACGGCGCTTGAGCCGGGGCTGTATTGCTCAAGCAGTTGAATGTGGCGATCAATCACTTGGCATTTTTCATCGGGCGTTGGCTCTGGCAGCAATTCGCCCGTGGCGATCAAGTGGCTGGCGCGTTTGAAAAGCCACGGCGTGCGCAGCGAACCGCGGCCAACCATCACGCCTTTGCAACCAGTTTGCCGCATGATTTGCACCGCATGCTCTGGTTCAGTCACATCGCCGTTTCCAATAATGGGAATATTTTTAACGGCGGCAACCACTTCGCAAATGCGATTCCAATCGGCGTGGCCGCTGAACATTTGACATGTGTAGCGGCCATGCACCGTGACGGCGGCAATGCCTACATCTTCAAGTTGGCGCGCAAGGTCCGGCGCCACAAAACGATCGGGGTCCCAACCCAGGCGAACTTTGGCGGTGACAGGCACGCGGCCGTTGGTGTGTTTGGCAATGGCGTCAACAATGCGCTTGGCCAGTTGCACCGTGTCGCACACGTGGCACAACAGCAGCGAACCGCCGTGTTTTTTGGCCACTTTGTCAACGGGGCACCCCATGTTTATGTCGATCAGTTTGGCGCCGTGATCAACCGCCCACACGGCGGCCTCTGGAAGCGGGTCCGTCCAATTTCCGTACAACTGCATTCCGCAGGGTTGATCAAACTCATTGGTCTGCGCAAGTTCAAGCGAGCGACGCGCGCCGCGCAACAGAGCGTGGCTATTTAATAAATCGGTGCTGGCAAGTCCAACGCCGCCTTGCTCACGGCAGAGAATGCGAAATGCAAGATCGCAGTGGCCGGCCATGGGCGCAAGCAACATGGGAGTTTGAAGTGTGAGCGCGCCAATGTGAAGCATGCCGACAGTCTATTGCGTGTTACCACGCAGGAGAAATTTAATCTTTTCCAATTCGCAATCTGAAATTGTGGTTGCTTCATGGACATTGATGATCATAATTCAACCAATCCACCTGAATCCTCTCTTGCAGCAAGAGTGAGCAACTGACGCGCGCGGTGGCGATCAAAGTCCCTCGTTACAGCATTGGCCAGCATTCTCAACAAGGTGAAGAGTTTCTTTATGAGGCCAGATGAACAGAGCAGGACTACGACATCAGTAGATATTCAAGTTGTGAATTTGAATTGGTATATGGTGGCGCGGTATTGCAATTGGTTGAATCAGCAAGAGGGCATTTCCGAGGATCAATGTTGTTTTGAAATAGGGCCACGAACGGAAACCAAACGTGTTTTGCGTCGAGGTGATGAATAGTACGATGGGAACGTTTGCCGTTCCTAGAGTCGCGGCAAATTGTCTCCTGATTCCAAAGGTATGTATGGCGGCATGAGGGTGGCGCGGACTCCGTAACGAAAGTTTTTGTCGTGCGACGCGGAATTTCGTGGAATTACTAACACTATTGACATAGATGGCACTCATTTACGCAGCGCTGGTTCGCCCAGCGCGATCACCACGACAATGACCATGGATGGAAGTCCCCAATAGGCCCAGCGCCACCACAGGGGTTGCTCCGCGCAATTGAACATAATTGTGAATGAAATCACTACGGCGAATGCGCCAATGATGGCGCCGGCTTTGGTGGTTGAAATGTATTGAAGGAGGGTGTCAATGAAATTGTTTGCGCCGCGGCGTGTGACGGTGGCTAAGCCAGTATTCAAGCCAGTATTCAAGCCAGTGCTCACATTCGCGTTCATGTTGTTCACGCGCATGCAAAGTTTGGCCACCAACATGCCCATGACAAATTCCATCAAAATGGGTTCAAGAAATCCGTAGGCGTATGGAACGCCGGGTGTTGAGAAAATATTTATGGCGACGGCGATGGCGAAGATGGCGGCGGTGAATTTGAGAGGTAATTTGCCTAGAAATAGCGCCATTGTGAAGATGGCGTAGAAGAACATTTCATAGTTGAGCGTCCAGCCCACTTTCAGAAGCGGCGCGGCCAGCAGTGATTTATCGTCGAATGTTGGAATGAACAAGTACGACGCAATGGTGTTCCACAATTCAAGTGGTGAGTCAAGCGCAAGCGCAGGCATGGCGATGATGGTGGCCAACTTGAGCGTGGTGGCGACCTAGTACAGCGGCACAATGCGGATAAGTCGTCGCATCAGAAATATCTTCCAGTCGTTGGCGCGGGTCATGAGGCTGCCAGATGAAAAGGCCATGACGAAACCGGAGATGACAAAGAAGCTGTCCACGCCCGACCAACCTGCGCGCCACTTGAACATGTCAAGGTGCATGCGCTCATTCACCATGGCGGTGGAATGCGCCAACACCACCAACATGGCGGCCACAAACCGCAGCGCTTGAATGCCGGTGTATGTTTTAATTTCTTGGTTTGGTGTCATCGGTTTGCGCTTCTTCTAAACGGTACAGGCCAATGAGAAATGTGCCGGCCTTGAATGGCTCAACAATAAATTTTCCGCGAATGGTGCCGTAACTAATGGTGTGCGCGGCGCCAAGTTTCATTGGCGCCCCAAGTTGCGCCTCGATGCAATCAAATGGAGTTGGTGGCAAGCCAATGCAGCAACCGTCCCAGCGATTGAACAGAACCAGAAGTTCCTTGGTTTCATGGCCCCACAATGGCGGCGCCAGATAACCGCTGATTTGCACATATGTTCCGTTGAGCATTTCCAGTCGCTTAGGCGGCGTGGCGCGCGGGCCGTTTAGGTCCATGTTTTCGTGGGCGCTTTTCAGAAGTTCCCACGTGACGCGATATGGATCAAGTTCGGTGCCAGAGCCAAGAATGGTGTAGCGGCCGTCAACTTCAATTTGATTGTTGCTGCCGCGAGTGAGAGTTGCGGGCGCAGAAATTTGCGTAGCGGTAGTCGCAAGTGGTGCAGCTGCGACAACAGTGGGTGGGATAAGTGGGGGCTTTGGCGTAGTGTTTGGAGCGCTTAGTGCGGCTGAGACGGTTTGTGTTGGCGCGGTGTCATTCAGTGAAACTTCCATGTAAAAATTATTTTCGCTGCGTGGCCACAGCAGCGCGGCGGCGGCGGCAACCAAGGCAAGCGCAAGAATGGAAATGAAATATTTCATGCGGGGTTGATTCAGAAATTTTGTGTGTGAAGTAAGTGCGATTGCGCCATATGTGGTTTCTTACAGGTGTTACGAAGCGCTTGCGTAGTGTGATTTCAAAGTTGCGTAGTGAAAGCCATGTTTGAATTAGGATTGGTTGTGAAACAGATGCCGCAGAATGATGTCAGAAATATCTTGGCAGGAAACAAAATCTTTGTCGGGCAAAAGCGAATTTTCCGCCAACACCACGGGCTCAAAGCCTGGGGGAAGTTGCGTGCGGCCATGCGTGCCTTTGACCAGTGAGGCGTCAAGCGGTGTAAGTTGCAAAGAGGCGCGAATGCCCAGCGCGCGCGTGATTTTGAATTTGGCTACACGCAGCGCCGGCAGCGCGATGGCGGGATCAATGAGCAATTCGCATGGGTCGTAACCGGGCTTTTTATGAATGTCCACGCAGCGCGCGAAGTCCGGCGCGCGCGCATCGTCAAGCCACCACGGATAAGCGAACCACGCGCCTGGTTTAGCCGTGACAACCAAGTCGCCGCTGCGGGCATGATTGAGCGCAAGCGTGGCTTGCGCGGCGCGATCAAGCACGCTTTCAACGCCAGGCAGCGCGGCGAGTACTTGCGCAACATGTTGAACGCGCGCCGCATGAGCTGGTGAAATAAATTCGGCATGGCCGCGATCGTGTGGTTGCGGATGTGTGGTATCTCGCACATAGACATGCGCGATCTGATGGTCGCACACGGCGAAGGCCGGCGACGTCATGGGCTCAAGCGCGTCGAGACCAAGTTCATCGCGTACCGTAAGCAGGCCGGCTTCACGCAAGGCGCGATTGAGATACACCGGTTGTGTAGCGGCTTCAATGCCATATTCACTCAGCACAATCGGACGAGCGTTGCGCGCGGCGCATTCATCAAGCAGACAGCCAACAATGCGATCCACCTCGCGCAGTTGCGCTGGAACGTTGGGCGAGTTGGGTCCTTCGCGCTGCAAGACATAGTCAAGGTGTGGAATATAAATCAGCGTGAGCGCGGGATCGTGTTCGCGCATCACATGCATTGCGGCGCGCGCGATCCAATCGCTTGAGCGAATGCCGGCGCGAGGACCCCAGAAATCAAATAATGGAAACGCACCAAGTTTATTTTGCAGGGCGTTGCGCAGGGTGTCGGGTTGCGTAGAAATGTCTGGAATTTTGCGGCCGTTGTGCGTGTAGATGGGCCGCGGCGTGACGGTGAAGTCGCAGGTTGAATTCATGTTGAACCACCAAAATAAATTCGCCGTGGTGCATTTACTGTTGCGGGCTTTGGCCTTGTCCCACACTTTGGCGCCGTGCACCAGCGTGTTTGATTGGCGCCACAAACGCGCGTCGCCTTGCTCGCGGTCAAACCAACCGTTGGCCACCACGCCATGATCGCGTGGCGAAAGACCGGTGAGCATGCTTGACTGCGAAGTGCAAGTGACGGCGGGAAAATCTGGTCGCAGCGGACGCACGCCGCCAAGAGCGCGCGCAAGTTCACGCAGTCGCGGGGTGTTCACTCCAATATGCCTCGCCGAAAGTCCAACAACATTTATCACTACGGCGCGCGCGCAGCCAGAGGCGTGATTGGTTGAAGTGGCGGGATACATGTGTGTAAGAGTACGAAATCACGGGCGTGAAATGCGGCGCCATGTTGTATGGAACACACACGCGCCATTTACAGGAAGGATGAGGTGTTGGTGATGTGGCGTTATGTTTGTCGACGCATTTGCATGCAGAATTAACTGCCCGTGATGCGTCGTTGCAGCATCGATGTCAGGATAAAACATCCGATTGCCGAGTAGGCCAAGATGGGTTGATTCAAGATGCACAAACTTGCGGCGTCCATTAGTGAAAGCGCGGCGATCCAGTGCATTACGCCAATGTGCGCGGCGCGTGGATGCGTGATGAATGTGAGTCCGCGAAAAAAAGCGAAACATGCGAGCGCAAGTGAAACAACATAGGTCAGCGTCATAGAGTCATCCATCGGGTCGATCAAGCGCATAGCGATTGCGCCAAGCGGTGCAATTGCTCCAACGCCAATGAGCGCGGTTGCAATCATGATTCGTCCCATCTTTTGTGTTCGGATAATTTCACCAGCGAAATCTATTCTTTTCATTTCGTTGCGAGCCACCAGTGAAATGCCGAAAGTGCAAATGCCAAGCGGAAGCGCGAAAAATACTAAAATAGGCCAGTCGGGCGAGTGGCTAGGCGAAAGCGCAATTGCCGCAACAACAAGACCAAGCGTGCGGCACATGCCCATGAGCAACGGCCCCATGAAGCGCGCGAGATGCAATATGTTGTAGGCCAACACTGAGCTGCTGAGCAGCATGACCCACGGTAGCGTATCGATAGAAACAAACGCGCATGCGGTCATTCCCATTAATAGAAACAGCACCCCGACAATCAGCGCTGTGTTAGAGGAAATTTGTCTTGATGGAATTGGCCGCGTTGGTCGCTCTTGCGCGTCGACCACTTGATCGAAGTAATCGTTGGTGGCCATGCCAGCGATATAAATAAACACCAACCCGAAGGAAACCACGATGACATTTGTGATGTTTGGAAACGAACCCGGTTCCATAAGCGCCGCGACCGAAGCGCCGACAAATACATTTGTGATGATGGTTGGAGTGTTGGAAATTCGAAAGAGTTTCAGAAACGCGCCAATACTATTGCGACCTTCAATGGTGGCGGTCGCTGTGTTCGGTTGCGTTGCTTGATTGCTCATGGGTTCATGCGCGCGCTTGCAAAGAGGGCGTTGCTTCAGGTGTTCATGTTATATCGCTTGCGACTTGCGCGGTTGCAGCACAGACCTGAGCGTAGAGGATTTCCTGCACTATTCCCGCTTCAATGTCCTGATCATTCGAGAGGCGATCGATGTGGGGCAGTTGAGTCCATGCGTAGGTTTCCACCTCGATCAGCGGCGCGTTGGGCAGACGCATTGCCGCTTCAAGCGTGCCCGTGATTGCGTTTGATGTGGTTTCTAGGCCGTTGATCATGGCGTTGTGAATTGGTACATGCCAATGACAGCGCCATTGTTGATCGTTTGTGTTGGCAAGCGAATGCGTGGGTTCGACAATATGTGGGTTTGCGGCGACATTTGTAAATGCAAGCGCTTGCATGTCTGCGTTGGCATCCACGAGAAAGTTTGGAATGTCCTCCCACATTCGCCGAGCAGCGCCAAAGCCGCTTACCACTTGATGCAAGTAGCGAGGCTCGTCAAACTGCGCAAGCGCCGCCAAGTCGTGCGCAGAATGTGTTCCCTTGATGGCGCTTGAAAGTTGCACACGATTGATAGCAATTCCCGCCTTCACGCAGCGATCAAAAAATTCGTAAGGCGGCTCACCCATGACGGCGACATGACAAACATCAACGCAGGCGCCGATGTAGCGTCGCAAATGCACGCCAGCGCGCGTTGTGGCGGGAAGACAGTGCGAAAAAAATCCCACAAGCTCCTCGCTGGTTTCAATGGCGCAGCCCGGCTCGGGTTCAATGTCAAGCGTGATGTGCAATCCCGTGGTTTTCTCAATGGAGTGCAGGTGCGAAGCGATTTGCTCCAGCGCGGTGGACGCAATTCCAACCGAAGCGCCGCTTCCACTTGCGGAAAAATGTCCGCGCCAACCAAGCGGCAGCGTGCTGATGCTGATGTGCTCCGTGCCATCGGCCACAAGTAACGGGAGAAGGTCCGCGACGGCCATGGTGTAGTGCGCGCGGCGGCCATCGGTCCAGTTTGGTTCATACACCGCGTGCTTCACGCGCTGCGCATGGAAATTTCCATATGGAAATGCGTTTATGGCAACAAATGAAATTCCAAAGTCGTTGGCTTGGTCGCGCAGATGCGAGGCTTTTTGTGGGTCGGTTGAAAGTTCGCGAATAGTTTCAGCGGAAAGCCAAAGCGAAACAGGAAGCGTGGTTTGAGCAAGACTTTGCGCGATGCGCGCCATGGGTCCTTTGAGCGATTCACGCAGTTGCCCAAGGTTGCGACCGGGATGCACATTTGCGCAGTAGCCGATTGCTTTCATACAATTTTTTGTGGCATGTCGTTGCGGCGAGAATTATTCCTCTGGCTGCTTTGGTGGCGCCGGTTTCTCACCAGAGGCGGTTCCGTTCTTGACGCCACCAGTTGGTGGTCTTGAACTTTTCTTTTTGGGTGGCGCAATTTCTTTTCCAAGCGCCTTTGCAAGTGGCGCAGCCATTTTTTGCGCAGGACCAATCCACGCTATTTTGCCGCCTTTTCCAATGATAAACACGCACGGCATAGACCTTTGCTTGGCCGCAAGCATCCACTCGCGGGTCATGGAGCCATCCATATCAAAGGCCACGCGATAATTCATCTTGTCACCTTGCTTGGTGACAAACTCCTGCACTTTGGCAAGCATCTTGCCTTCAATCACTTTTGGATCCGCTGGATCCGCGCCAGGGGCTGCCGTTGTTCCATCCGCTGGAGGGGCATCAATACTTTTCGGATCCGGCTTTTCAGAAGCGGCTACACCAATCACCACAAGATCCGTTGGGTTTTCCAATTGCATCTTTGTGAGTTCAGGAAGGGACTTCAGGCACGGCACGCACCAAGTCGCCCAGAATTCAATCACGTACACCTTTTCTGGATCGAATGTTTTCACTTCCTCGCCCTTGACCCATGTTTCAATAGTGAGGGCGGGGGCATCAGCGGTTGCTTTGAGCACTGGAACGTCGTCTGCAAGCGCGTTGAATGAAATCAATAATGAGAGAAGTGTTGTAATTTGCATGAACAGTCTCCTGAATTAGAAATTGTATCAGTGGACGAAGTTGGAATAAAGTAGCGTAGGGCATGTGTGAAAGTGGGCGCAAGGCGTGTCCGTATGAAATCTGCGGCATTCGTTGGCATACGAAGTATTTGTAAGAGCGTGAAGCACAGAAATGCCTACTTTTGCGCTGCATTCACCAGTTTTTTAATGATGCCAAGTCCCAGTTCTTGGTCCTGCGTGCGCTCTGGATGCCATTGCACCCCAACATAAAATGGGCGGTTGGCAAGAGCAATGGCCTCCAGCACACCGTCGTCGCTTAGGGCGATCGTTTCAAATGGACCAGCGCTTGCAAGCGCCTGATGATGGCTGCTAGTCACCGGACCCGCGCCAATGGCGCCACTGATGGAGTGAATTTTATTTCCAACATGTCGATCGCCGTCGGCAATGACATCGTGCAAATGTTGAATAAGCGGACAGCCGTTATGCACGCCCATGAGTTGCATGCCCAGACAAATTCCAAGCACGGGAAGAGTGGGGCGCTGATCAAGCGCGTGTAGAAGCGCGAACTCGCCGCGTTGGCGAAGGGGTGGCATGAGATCCGCCTTGGCGTGAAGTGTCTGACCAAATTCGCGCACATCAATGTCGTCGCCACCAGTGAGCAACACACCGTCAAGCGCGTCAAGCATTTCCGCGGCCAGTTCTGGGTTGTGTGGAATTAAAAATGGAACTCCGCCGGCTTCTTTCACGCTGTTGACATAGGCGCTGTGCAAAATGTAAAAAGTTTTACCATTTTCTTCTTTTACGTTGCAGGAAATTCCAATGATTGGCCGCGACATTGCAGCAGTTTACGCAGTTGGCTTACGGCTGTGACGGCAAAAATGAAGGCGTTTTCAAGCGCGCTTATACAGAAGGTTTGTGCGCGCCATGCGGCTTCGATGGGTACTTCATGGAACGCAGCCTTGTTGCCGCAATGAACGCGCCAGCCAATGTGGCGGTGCAAATCCACCAACCCGTGGCCACGCTGCTAGCCAACACTTCGCGCACAATAGTTTGCAGTGGTGCGTTGGCGGCAAGTTCGACAATGGCCTCTTGATTTCCCTTGGATGCTTGTTGCAATAGTTCGCGCGCTGACGCCCGTTGCTCTTGTGGCAACGTTTGTTCAATGCGTTGCTCAATGGCGGAATCATGCGACAAGAGAATTGCGGAGCCCACAACAGCTACACCAAGTGATCCACCAATTTGACGCAGCGTTTGCACCAAGCCGCTCACTTGCCCACGCTGCGTTGGCGCAACGCGGCTCATGGAATCCGTGTTCACTGGGCTCATGACAAAACCAATTCCAGTGCCAAGAACAAGCATGCCCGTGGCCAACAGTGGATAATTGGCAAGCGATGCGGCTGTGGCTTGCATCGCCATACCAATTACACACAAAAACGTGCCTATTAACGCTGGTTTTCTCACACCCACGCGGTCGTACAAGCGCCCCGCGAAATGAATCACAATAATAATTGGGGCCAACAGGGGCAGCAGGCTTGCGCCAGCTTTCATTGGATCAAACAGCAAAACATTTTGCGTGTAAATGCTTCCGTAAATTACCAAGCCAGTCATGGCGAATTGCGTGGCGAACAAAATTGAGGCGTCAATAGCAATGGCGGGGTCAGCGAACAAGTTCACCGCCAACAACGGGGATGTATGTTTTTTTTCCCACCACACAAATGTTGGCAAAAGAATGAGCCCCGCAAGTAGGGCGCTTGCAATTGTGGGATGACTCCAGCCAAGCTCGCTGCCCTGCATCAGTCCCCACACAAAAAGTGGAAGACTTGACAGAAGAAGGATTGCGCCAACAAAATCATTTCCGCGCTTGCGCGCGCGCACATCAACTGGGCGCGCGATAATCGTGAGCGCAATCGAAGCCAACGCGATTGGAATGTTCAGCCAGAAGTTCCAGCGCCAGTTGGCGTACTGCGTAATGGCGCCGCCAATGACCGGACCCGCGGCTAGAAAAAGCAATGGAATTCCCGAATAAACAGCCATGGCTTTGCCACGCTCGCCAGGCGTAAAACTATTTACAACAAGGCTGGCGCTGGCAGGTTGCATGACAGCCGCGCCAAGGCCTTGCAACACACGCGCCGCGACAAGTTCCGCGCCAGTGCTGGCAAATCCGCACCATGCGCTTGAAAGCGCGAACAATATCACGCCCGTAATAAAAACTGGAACGCGTCCAAACGCGTCGGCGGCGCGGCCACCTATCGCGACAAAACTGGCCAGCACCAACACATACGCGTTAATCACCCATTGCAATTGAAGGGGAGTGATGATCAAGTCACTTTGAATGGCGGGCAACGCAACGCCAACCACCGTTGTGTCAAGAAGAATCATGCACAAACTTCCGGTCATGGCGAATAGCGTGAGCCACTTGCGCGGGTTGACTGAATCTTCGTGGATGTGCGTGCTCATGAAATAAATGCGCGCTCTTGTATGGCGTGTTGAAATAGTTCATGCAATAACGCAACTGCGGCAGCGGATTTGTGTTGCGTGCGCATGTTCATGAAATAGTTGGCCTTGGCGCGTTCACGTTGAAATTGCCGCTTTGCGAGAGAAATGCGCGCGGATTGTCAAAGCTGATCTTGTGAATGTCCGCTGCCGTGTGACCGCGCGCGCGCATGGTGACGACGGCCTTGGGAACCGCAAGCGGATCGCTGCGGCCCCAATCGCCGGCGGAATTAATCCAGATGCGCTCGGTTCCATGCATTTCCATAATGTCCACCGCGCGCGCGGCGCTGCACTTGGTGTCGGGATACAGCGTCATGCCCGCCCATATTCCGCGATCAAGCACCATGCGCACGGTGTGTTCCTCAACATGGTCAACCAAAATGCGCGCGGGATTTATTTTTCCGTGTGCGGCGATCGCGTCCAAAATCAGGCGTGTGCCTTTCAGTTTGTCCTCTAGATGCGGCGTGTGGATAAGCACCAGCGAATTGTGCCGCGCGGCAATTTCCAAATGCTCCTCAAACACGGTCAACTCCGTTTTGCTGTTTCGGTTCAAACCAATCTCGCCAACGCCAAGCACATTGGAGCGCGATAAAAATTCTGGAATCATGCTCATCACTTCGCGCGCAAAGCCGTGGTCATCGGCCTCTTTGGGATTGATGCAAATCCACGCGTGGTGCGCAATGCCGTACGCGGCGGCGCGGCGCGGTTCGCTTTCAGTGAGCTGGCGGAAATAATCATAAAAGCCAGCGGCACTGCTGCGATCAAAGCCCGCCCAAAATGCGGGCTCGGTCACGGCCACGCAACCCGCGGCGGCCATGCGCGCGTAGTCGTCGGTGGTGCGGCTGACCATGTGAATGTGCGGATCTATATACATGGGCTGAATTTCGATGCGTGTGAAGCGGACTTGTTGGTGTTTGTGTTGATACAGGTTGTGCGCTGCGCCGTCATGGTCATGTATTGCCTGGTGGATGCGCTCCGCGCGCGGCCTTGCCATCGGCGTGAGCCACAGGTTGCGTGGTTGGATCGCTCCAACATTTCAAAATGCGCTCGGCGCGCGCGGGTGATGTGTCGATTGCAATTGCAAGCGCGGCGCGAATTGCG
Organism: Phycisphaerales bacterium; assembly: GCA_009691785.1. Classification (GTDB taxonomy): domain Bacteria; phylum Planctomycetota; class Phycisphaerae; order Phycisphaerales; family SM1A02; genus SYAC01. Next base: position 33,954 of record SIAM01000016.1, on the reverse strand, counting down.
TCAACGCGAAAGTCCGTTGGAGCGGCGGACGGGGGGGCGCGATCAAGTCGATCAAGAAATGCGGCGATATCAAGAACCTTCGCGCGCGCATCAATAAATCCAAGATCAATCAATGCTTGGCGATCAATGGGCGGCTTGCCTGCGGGCGTGGTCATGAGGCAAGTGTACGAAGAACGGTAACGGCTTTGCGAAAGTCATCGACGTTGATGCGCGTGATTTCACGGGTTGCGCCAATGGCCGTGAGCAGCGGAATTGCTAAATTCCCGCCTAAATGCTGACGAAATTGCTCAAGACCTTCGAAAAGTTCTTGATCCGATTCAAGTAATGAATGCCACACGGGAAGTTGCAGCGATTGCAGAAGCCGAATAATTCGCGCGGCCACCGACTGATCAAGCAAATGCAATTCAACGGCCAAGCACGCGTCAAGCGCTATGCCAATACTGACGGCTTGGCCATGCGGCAGGGCGAAATGGCTGAGCGTTTCCAAGCGATGCGCGCTCCAATGACCATGATCAAGCGGACGAGCGGAGCCAACTTCAAATGGATCGCCGCCATTTAAAATATGTTCACGATGCAGCCATGCGCTGCGTCGCAGAATGGGAGCGGCGAATTTCATGTCGCGCGAAACAATACTTGTGGCGCAAGTTTCAAGTTGATCAAACAGCGGCGCGTCTTTCAGCAGCGCAATCTTGACCGCTTCGCTGAATCCGCCCAGCCAATGTTCCGAAGGAAGGGTTGACAGAAATTGTTCGTCGCACAAAACCGCCCACGGTGTGGCGAAGCAACCCAGCGCGTTTTTGTGGCCAAACATATTCACGCCGCATTTCACGCCCATGGCCGAATCATCTTGCGCAAGCGTGGTGGTTGGAATGCGAATCATGCGCACGCCGCGGTGGGCTATGGCCGCGCCAAACCCAACCGCGTCAAGCACGGCGCCGCCACCTATGGCAATCACGGCGCCGTGGCGACTTACGCCGTGATCAAAGCATATTTTTGCCACACGCTGCGCAAACTGCAATCCGTCTTTGCACGCTTCTCCACCGGGAATAATTTCGACATGCGCCAAGGAAGGAAGCAAGGTTTGCGCGCTAGCCGTGTGCGCACTTTGTTGTAAAGGAGAAATAATTTCCGCATGCACATTTTTTGGACCAGTTGCCATGGGCGGATGTTGCAACGCCGCAAATGCGGCCATGAGTTCATGCGAAAGTTTTGGCCAACATTGCGCCACGCCGGAATCAATAAAGGCCACGCAATGTCCATGCACTTGCGCAAGCGCCGCCGCGAACGCCAAATTGCCAGGGGTAAGCACGCGATCACTCCACCACACCCGATGCTGGAACTCCGTGGAGCATGCAGTTGACCACGCAGTGTGGGGCCAATCGCATTCCGCATTCTTCGGGCGTTGAGTTGCGGGGGTTGTCGGGTTCATCACTTGTAAGAGTAGGTTTGAAATTGACATTGAAACGCCCAGTAATATGGATTTATAAATATTGTGTGAAGGCGGTTCGCAAGGCAAACACATGGTATAAAAATATTGATAATAAGAAAATGCTCAACGCGATTCATCTCTTCATTGTGTTTATTTGCGCAACTCATTTGGGAACTTTGTCATCGCCGTCAAGCGTTTCCACCTCCGCAATCACTGAATGCACTTTAAAATTGACGGTGCTTGGTCGATTTCAAACTGGTAGGTGGAATATGTCGGGCGCGGAAATCCCAGCCTACGACCCCGTGAATCAAAGATTGTGGTTCACCAACAACGCGGAGGGGCTTGAAGGCATAAGCATTGCTGATCCGACCAAGCCCGAACAATTTAAAACCATTCGCCAATATGGCCTCAACAGCGTGGCGATTAGCGGCAATGTGATCGCGCTTGCAAGTCAGCCCAGGAGCAAGGATGCGCGTGGCGCGGTCAGTTTTTTTGATTTGGATGGAAATAAAATTTCCAAAGTGGAAGTTGGTTTTAATCCAGACATGATCAAGTTCACGCACGATGGCAAAAGATTGCTTGTGACCAACGAGGGCGAGGCGCCGGATGACGGACACAGCGATCCTGTCGGTTCGATTGGAGTTGTGGATATTTCCAACGGCGCCGACAAGCCGGCTGTGCGCGAGTGCGGCTTTGACGCATTTGAAAATCAGAAGGCGGATTTGGTGAAGCGCGGCATGCACATGGTCACGCCACACGCCGGCTTTTCACAGGAGATTGAGCCTGAATACATAGCGATTTCAGGCGACGACACGAAAGCCTACGCCACGCTGCAGGAAAATAACGCCATTGTGGTAATTGATCTTGCGCCTGGTCATGAACGCGTTGAACGCATCGAGCCGCTGGGCTATAAAGATTTTATGAAGCCTGGATGCGGCCTAGATGCCAGCGATAAAGATGGCGCGAATCACATTCAAAATCTTCCCGTGTTTGGTTTGTATCAACCGGATGGCGTTGCTTGTTTTGAAATCGGTGGCGCGCGTTACTTGGTTACCGTCAATGAGGGCGATGACCGCGAGCGCGCTGACTTTACAGAGGCGGAGCGATTTGAAAAGTTGAAGAAGGCGCAGGGCAAGGGCGGTAAAAAAAATTCCGCTATTGATGAGGAATCATTCTCCAAGCAACTTGGCGCGGACAACACAATGCGCGTGCAAGATTTGGCCAAGCCAGAAATCATGGGTCGCTTGAAGGTAAGTACATTGCGCGGCGACGATGATGGCGACGGCGACTTCGACCGCGTGTTCTGTTTTGGCGGGCGATCCGTGAGCATGTGGAGCGTGGCGGCAGACGGGTCGATTGAGCAAACATGGGATTCCGGAGATGAAATTGAGCGCGTGATTGGGCAGCAAATGCCCAAGGCTTTCAATATGGACAGCGTGAAAAGTCCCAGTCGCGACGCGCGTAGCACTTTCAAAGGTCCCGAGCCCGAGACGCCACTTGTGGCTACCGTCAACGGAGTTCGGATTTTATTTTGCGTGCTTGAGCGCGCGGGTGGGATCATGTCGTGGAATATTTCCGATCCCGCGCATCCAAAATTTATTTTGTATGTGAATCCGCGCGACCCAACTGTTGACTTGGACAGTGACTTGGACAAAGACGGCAAGCCCGATCATGCGGCGCAGGCGGGCGACATTGCGCCTGAGGGAATTTTATATATTGCGCCAGATCAAAGCCCAAATGGGAAACCGTTGTTGGTGGTGTGCAATGAAGGCAGCGGTAATGTCACGATCTATGAAATTCAAGTTGAGCTATTGTGAGCCTATGAAATTGATTCATTATGCATTGTGCATGGGCGCGCTTGCGATTGCAGCCAAATATTGCCACGCTCAAAGCGCTTCCGAAACCGTACATCATGCGCATGCGCCGTCAGTGTCTGGCTCCGCAGTTGATGCGCCCACGGTCAATCCACTGCGTGATGCGGGCGTGGCGCAAGCTGATCGTTCGGCTGCGCTTGCCGCGATTGCCAAGGGCTCATCTATCTCCATAGCCGCGGCAACACTGGAGCAAATTGAAGCGTGCGACGCGTGTCTTGCGCGCAATGATCTTGCAAGCATTCTTGCGGCGCAACCCGCCGCCGATCTGAAGGCGCTTGCGCCAACACTTGTCAGCAAGGCAAATGAATCCGCCAAAGATGCCAGCAAAGATGCCAGCAAAGATGCCAGCAAAGATGCCAGCAAAGATGCCAGCAAAGATGCCAGCAAAGATGCCAGCAAAGATGCCACAAATAAATCAACCAGCCGCTTTGTGAAAGCCGCGTGCATTCGCGCCATCTTTGCTTTGCCAGAAAGTGATCGACCCGCGCAGGCCAGCGCGTGGAAGCCCCGCATGTTGAAGACCACAACCGTGCCAGGCAAAATGGCGTGGGACCCAAAGGAATTCACCGTGGCGTCAAACGCCATTGTTGCCATTGAAATGATCAATCCAGATTCCATGCAACACAATTTGCTGGTGTGCAGTCCAGGTTCGCTAAGTGAAATTGGCGTGGCCGCGGACAAGCTTGGCGAGGGCGCCGTTGGCAAGCAGCGTGAATATGTTCCCGACTCTCAAAAAGTGCTTGAAATTATGGGGTTAACCGCGCCAAACACAACCGGCGTGTTGTGGTTCATTGCGCCTGCCAAACCAGGCACATATCCGTTGGTGTGCACGTATCCAGGCCACTGGCGCATGATGAATGGCAAACTGAAAGTGCAGTAAAAAATTCGATACACGTTACATCGCGTTCGCAAAATATTTATGCTCACTTAATTTCAAGCAGTGAGATTTTAAATTTAGGAATGTGTTGTGCCCGCAAATTTCGCATCACTTCAATTTCAACCAATATGGTTTTAAAATTGAAACACACGCAAGGATTCACCAATACTTGTGAAAATTTGCATTCACAATCCGACACGAACGTTTTGCCTTATCGCATCACCAAAAAACTTGTTTGCCATTTTCAACTGTGAAGGGCCGCTCAAGTTTTTTCCCGTCAGGCGTGGTCAGCCACAACAATTGATTGGCTGGAACATGCGCGAACGCAACAGCGCTGCCATCTTCCGGCGCGGCTGCTTTGTCAACTTCTTTCCACGTTCCATTGGACCAGGATTGCAGCGTGTACACCGCGCCAGCTTTGACTGGCAAGCGCGGGCGCGCAATCAACGTGTCGTGATCTGGCGTGTCGGGTCGCACCGCGGCAATTTCAATTTCAATTTCTTTTTTATCCTCGGTCGCGCCATCAAGCCAACGGTGCTCGCTTTTCTCGCTCACAAGAACAGGCGGACCCGCGGGCTTCACTTTGCCATCCACAAAATAAGCGGGCAAAGCCAGAACATTTGTACGCAATTTAGAAAAGTGCGCCTTGCCCTCCGCGTTCACTTGGCTCCACGCAATCGGCGTCCAGTCACCACTATTAAACACGCATAAATAGGCAAAGCGATGACCTTCGGGCGCGGCCTCAAGCGTGCGATCAAGCTCCACTGTTTCACCATATTGATCCGTCACATCGGAGTAGGTGTCGCCGCGAAGCCAACCTGGCGCGGCGGGTTCGTCCTTGGCGCGTGCGCTACCAAGCGCGTCGGGTTGCGGCGAAAAATTCTTGCGATACACCTTCAGCGTGCGGTTGAAAAGTCCAGCTGAACCTTTTCCATTTCCGTCAAGCAGCACATCCCATGTGTGATTGTTGTCGCGGTCGGCCCATGCGGGAACATAATCGCTTGCGGCCGCAACGCCAGCCGCATGCAAGGCGAAACTGGTGACATTGCTAATGTCTTCGCAGCGACCCGCTTTGCTCAGGCACATCTCGCTCCAACTTTGATCTTGCGGATGCATGTAATAAATGTCCTTGAACGCAACCCACGCGGTCGCGGCGGCCATGGCGCTTTGTCCAACGGTTTGTGATGGCGAATTTTCACTCATCCAATGTTCACGCAGCGGCGCCAAGCGCAACAGAACGTCCTCACGCCAGCCGCTGAGCGGTTCATTGGTGCCGCGATACGGAAGTATGCGCTCGCAAAAAGTTTGAAAGGACATGTTCTTGCACCAAGGATTTGTGCGCCACGCGCTTAGGCTTTGATTCAGATTGGCGGTTAAAAAATCCGCTTGCGCCACACTAAGATCCTCGGTGAATTTCGTCACTTTGAAATCAAGTTCGCCGTGTTCTTTTTCAAGCGCTTCAAGCACGGTCTGCGCCTGCGCCAATGTTCCGCACGCGATCGGGTCAAACGGAATTACCTTCTTGTCCTTGGTCACAAGTTCATAGCGCGCAAAACCTTGACCAGGCATGTTGGCCACAAGCCAACGGGCGGCGGCTAACTTTTCGTCGTCGTGACTATCGGCGGCATCATTTAGAAAGCGCTCGATTTGCCAATGATTGTTGCCCGCCTTCAGTAGAGCCTCGTTGATCTTGTCATTGCTCACCGCGATTGCCGCAGGCGGGGGCGGCATAAGCAGTGTGGTCTTCCACGCGCTTTGGCAACCGGCAAGCGCCGCGATCACGCAGAGTTTCAATGTCTGTCGGAGGCGGATATGCATGAACCCATCGTAAACAAAAGCCCCAGATGAATGAAAGCAATTTTAAGAGTAAATGTCGAATTTTTACAATATTTTTTATTTTATTTTTAGTGAAATTTTCTTGAATATTTTTGAAATTTTAGCATGTTGGATTTATTTTTGACATATTTACAAAAATACTTTTTTCTGGCATGGCATTAGCATTTGTTCATGCACGAGCGGCGTCACCAAATACAAATAGTTTTTGTCGCTCGATTTCATTGTGAGGCGCAATGAGCCGCGCTATGAACTCATCTGAACCAGGCTTGCCGCAGCATTGGCGGTGTTGGCCGGCGCGGGAGCGACCCTTGGCGGGATTGCTGGCGTGCGCGCTGATCATGCTTCTGGCGTTCTCCGTGTTGCTTGCCACGGGCGATTGGATATGGGGCGGGCTGGCATGTATGGGCATGTTTCTGGCGCTGATTGGCTTCTTTTTGCCAACCGATGTTGTGTTGAGCGCGGACAAAATGATCGTGCGCGAACCACTGCGCGTGCGCGGCATGCGCTGGGATTCAATTCAAATTTGCAAGGATGGCGGCGACGCGTTGTTGTTGATTCAGCGCGGCGCGCGGAGGTCGCGGCAGGGGCGCTTGCTTGTTCCGCTTGGCCGCGGCGAATTCACGCAGGTGCGCAAGCGCGCGGTTGAGCAATTATGGCAGCAACACAAATCGTCTCATACGCATACCGATCAATCCGCATAGTGGCAAAGGCATGGAAGCGTTCCAACCACATGCGCGTCAAAGTGTTGCAGCGGTTAGCGGTTACAGTTTGCTTATGGGTGACGACTCCACAAATCCATCAACTTCGTGGCGCGAAAAAATTCGCCACGCCTTTGCGGTGGACGCGCCTGGTCCGGCTCAGCCCACCGACGCGCAGCGCGTGGTGGTTGAAAAGTTGCTGGCCAAAATTGTGGAGCGCGGCATGGCGCAACCCGCCGGAATTTTTCTAGAAAGTTGGCGACCACTTGGCGTGTTAACGGGTCAAGGCATGCAAGCCCTTTCACCCTTCGCGGGAATTCTTCTAGACCAGAACGCGTGGAAAGAAGTTGCGAATTATTTGGATAAACGCGGCGCAATTTTGTGGATGTTGCAGCGCATGGACGAATTGGAATCTCAGCGCGAAGCGAAGTTGCGCGCGCACAAGAACAATCAGCCGCCGCCGCCATTCAATCCGTCGGTGTGAAAGCAATTGATGGCACATGTTCCCAATCTCAATTCAAGCCGGAACGCTTTTTTTTAGGCAACGCCAGTCCAAGCAACCACTTTGACATTTGCAAAATCTGCCCCATCTGAAAACATAAACCAGAATTGATCAAATTTCCTCGCGCTGCGTGTAGGCTTACCAATCAACATGAGCGGTGCCACAAAAAATCAGAGCAGCTTGAACAAAGACACTCTTGAAATTGTTGTCGCCACCGATTGCGGCAGCACAACCACCAAGGCCATCATGTTGGAGAAAAAAGACGGGCACTGGCGTCAAACTTTTCGCGGCGAGGCGCCAACCACCGTGGAAGAACCATTGGCCGATGTGACCATGGGCGTGACCAACGCCGTGATGGAGTTGCAAGAACTTTCTGGCCGCCGCTTGATTGATGACGATGGAAAAATAATTCGCCGCACTTCGCGCAGCGACCCAATTGGTTGCGACGCGTATGTCAGCACATCAAGCGCCGGGGGCGGTTTGCAAATGATGGTGGCAGGCGTGGTGAAGGAAATGACCGCCGAAAGCGCCAAGCGCGCGGCGTTGGGCGCGGGCGCGATTGTGATGGACACGATTGCGGGCAATGATCGGCGCAAGCCGCATGAGCAAATTCAACGCATTCGCGAATTGCGCCCCGACATGGTGTTGATTTCCGGCGGCACCGATGGCGGCGATCAGCGCAAGGTTGTTGAAATTGCCGAGTTGATCGCGCCCGCCAAGCCGCGGCCGCGCTTTGGCGGCGAGTATCAATTACCGCTTATTTATGCTGGAAATCGCGAGGCCGCGCCCGCCATTCGCAAAGTGTTTGACGCCCCCGGCTTCGACTTATCCGTGGTGGACAATCTTCGTCCAACGCTGGAAAGAGAAAATCTTGGCCCAGCGCGCGAGAAAATTCACGATGTGTTTCTGGAGCATGTCATGGCGCATGCGCCCGGCTACGACCGTCTGATCAGTTGGTCCGACGCGCCCATCATGCCAACGCCTGGCGCCGTGGGCGACATTCTGCAGGACATTGCCAAGCGCCGCGGTATCAACGCGGTGTGCGTTGACATTGGTGGCGCAACCACGGATGTGTTCAGCGTGTATGACGGCGTGTTCAATAGAACGGTGAGCGCGAATTTGGGAATGAGTTATTCCATTTCTAATGTGTGCGCCGAGGCCGGCATGGACAATGTGTTGCGCTGGGTGCATGTGGACATGGACGAGCGCGAACTTCGCAACCGCGTCAAAAATAAAATGGTGCGTCCCACCACGATTCCGCAAACGCTGGAGGCGCTCATCTTTGAGCAAGCCGTGGCGCGCGAAGCTTTGCGACTTGCGTTTGTGCAGCATCGCTCGTTCGCCACAAATCTCAAAGGCGTGCAGCAGCAGCGCACCGTGGGCGATGTCTTTACGCAGCAAGACGCGGGCGCCAGCCTGGTTGACCGCATGCGCATGGATTTGCTGGTGGCGTCTGGCGGCGTGCTCAGTCACGCGCCGCGCCTTGAGCAAACCGCCGCCATGTTGCTGGATAGTTTCGAGCCCGAAGGTTTCACCGAACTAGCCAAGGACAGTATTTTTATGATGCCGCACTTGGGCGTGTTCGCCAGTGTGCATGCGCAAGCCGCGCTTGAAGTTGTGGAGAAAGATTGCTTGATTGTGTTGGGCAGCGCGGTTAGCGCCAAGGGCCAGGGAAAAATGTCCAAGCCGTGCTTTGCGTGGACCATGAAGATCACAAAGGCTGCCGATGCGCAGCAGGGGAATGCGGCGCACAATTCTGGTGGTGCCAATGCAATGGCGCAACATAAAGACGCCGACGCCAGCGGCACGCTTCTGTACGGCGACATTGTGCAAGTTGCGCTTTCGCCAGGCGCGGAGGCGGACATAGAAGTTCGTCCCGAGCGTGGATTTGATTTTGGCGCGGGTCCTGGCAAAGCCGTCACGCGCAAAGTTCGCGGCGGTCCACTGGGCGTGATCTTTGACGCGCGTGGAAGGCCACTTGCGCTTCCCACCGATTTGTCCGAGCGCCGCGCGTGTTTGAACAAATGGATCAAAGCCTTGCGTGTGTATGGATAAATCAGCGGCTTTCACCTGTAAATTTGTGGCTAAAAAAGAAGACGGTCACCAGAATGAACTGGTAACCGTCCCTTTAAACGCAATTTACTAGCTTTAGTTAGCGCTGCGGGTTACCGCAACATCAACCCAGCCATCACGGTTCAAACGAGCACCACGGGTGCCCATGTGAACGTCTTCCATATCAAGCCAGCCGTCGTGGTTGAGATCGGCTCCAACCAAGTCAACAAGACCTTGGCTCACCAAATCACTGACGGAAATCGCCATGATTGGTTCATGTGAACCAGTGAAGGAACTACCGCAAGCGGTATCGCCCTTCAGTCCAAAGTTGGCAATGATGATGTTGCCGTCCGTTGCATTGATCGCGCCGTTGCCATCGAAGTCCGCGTTTACATTGCGAACCACATAGGCACCCCAGTCCAGAACATCGACGAGTTCATCGTTGATGATGTCGCCAGACAGCAGTGTGACAGTCACCGACCAATCAGTGCCGGTATCAGTTACAGCAACCCGATGACGCAATGTGCTCGCGGCATCTTCAACTGTGGCGTTCAAGTAATTATCAATTGGCGCATTGGTTGCAAAGAATTTACCATGACCATTCGCAACGCTTACGCCAGACACGGTAGTCGGGAAAGTAATTTGTGATCCAAGCATGGAGGTCACAAATCCACGAGTTGCCGCACCACCAGTGACACCCACATACTGCACATTAAACTTCACTGTGTTGAGTGGACGAACATAGATGTTGGAATACGCCTGGCCAGTGTTGCCGCAAGGATCACTTGAACTCCAAGTGATCACTGTGGTTCCAACTGGATACTTTGCAGTCAGAGAAAGACCGTCTGAGCGCACGCCTGTCACCGAAGAGGTGTAAGTAAATGAAAGTTGATTTCCCGAGAAATTCTTTAAAGTAAGCACTATGCGGGCAATTGGTGAGAAAACAATGCCAGCATTTGGTTCATTTGAACCATAAAAAGTGTTTAGAATTTTTGCTTTGCTATATGAAATTCCAATGTTGATCTGGGTTACGCCTTTGGCGCTTGTTCCGCCGGCATAGGCGTTATTCACAAAGGTCATTTTGGGCAAAGCCACTAAAATTGCAGGTGCGTGTGGCCGAGCCGACTTCAGAACCAGTGGACGTATCACTGGTTGTGGTTCCGCCAGCATCAGAAGAATCGGCAGTGTTGCCAATAGTGGTGAAACCGGTGCCAATTGTTTGGGCTTTGGAAGGGGCAACAATTTTTGTGGATTGGTCAGAAATGCCGCCCTTTTTGGCAGCAAATACGGAGCCTGTTAAAGAACAAGCGCATAGAAAAACAGAAACCACAAATTTTTGAAGATGCATGATACACCTTCACGGACCAGAATCGCCACTTTCAGTCCCTGCTACCTTCAATCCATGGCTAAGGCATATACACCAGGTCTGCGCGTGAACGCCCGTTGCATGTACCGCACTCGCCGCGCTTTGCCCACAGCAGGCAAGGTTCAAGTGGCGTTAGGTGACCGCGTGCAAGGCGCAACCGTGATCGCCTTCACGAATTTGGATGGCGACATTACGCCAATGAAAGTTGCCAGTTTGCTTGCGTGCACGCCCAAAGATTTGCCTGCATTGATGTTGAAGAAAGTTGGCGAGGCCGTGACCGCCGGCGAAGTGATCGCGCGCAGTAAGGGAATGTTTGGCTTGATGAGGACCGACGTGAAGACCTCCGCCACCGGCACTATTGAAAGCGTGAGCGATTCCAGCGGCATGGTTTTTGTGCGCGGCGCTCCGCAACCCATTGAAATCCTGGCGCACGTGCCCGGGCGCGTTGTTGAAGTGTTGGCGAGCGAAGGCGCAGTGATTGAAACTAGCGCCGCGCTTGTGCAAGGAATTTTCGGTGTGGGCGGCGAGGCGCGCGGACCCATTGCGCTGGCGTGTCGCGCGGCGGATGAAGAATTGCATGAAGATTTAATTCGCCCCGAGATGAAAGGTTGCGTTGTGATTGGCGGCGCTCGCATGACGGCGACTGCAATCGCCAAGGCGAAATCACTTGGCGTGGCGGCGATTGTGTCTGGCGGAATGGATGACGCCGACCTGCGCGACTTTCTTGGTTACGACTTGGGCGTGGCTATCACTGGCAGCGAGAAGTGCGGGCTCACGCTGATCTTGACCGAGGGCTTTGGCGAGATTGCCATGGCGCGTCGCACATTTGATTTGCTCGCGGGCCATCAAGGGCGCGAGTGCAGCGTGAACGGTGCTACCCAAATTCGCGCGGGCGTGATGCGTCCCGAGATTGTTGTTCCACTTGATGACGCGCCTGGCGTAACAAGCGAAATCACGCAGGATTCCGGCGGAGAATTGGCCGCGGGCGTTGCGGTGCGCATTATTCGCGATCCCCATTTTGGTTTGCTTGGAACTGTTTTTGCGCTGCCAGAAAAGCCAGCCATGCTTGACTCCGGCGCCAAGGCGCGCGTGCTGGAAGTTGCGCTGGAGCGCGGCGGCACCGTGACCGTGCCCCGCGCCAATGTCGAGCGCATCGCGACATAAAATTTTGGTTACATTGTCAGCATGCGCATTACGCACAAGGTCCCACGCAGGATCTTCACGAATCAATCGTGGAAGTGCATTGCCACCTTTCTCTGTATGGCGATGTGTTGCACACGCGCGTTTGCATTTGAAATTTCTGGCGCGATCAGCGAGTCAGTTGCCCCAGTCACACAAATTGTTACCGCGCAAAATGCAAGCGCACCTGAACATGTTGCCACTCAAAACATATTGGCGAAAAATGTTCTAGCGCGCAACGCGCCAGCGCAAGACACAAACGCGCCGTTGGTGGAGCCCGTCAATGCCGCCGCAACACCCGCCGCAATTTCTGCTGCAATACCAGACGCAACGCCCGTGCGCCCATTGTTTAACAGGGAAAAGACCGCGCTTTTCCTGTGGATTGTGTTCATTGGCGCGGCCGTGACCGTGTCGGTGTGGCTGGCCAAAAGTGGTCGGCCAATTAAAATCCGCCGCATCGCCGCGCTTGAAGCCGTGGACAACGCCGTGGGCCGCGCCACAGAAATGGGTCGATCCATTTTGTTCGTGCCCGGCATTCAAGACATGGACAACATCCAAACAGTCGCGGGCTTGACCATGCTTGGCCGCGTTGCAAAGACCGCCGCTGAATACGACGCGACTATTCAAGTACCAACATGTCGCTCGCTTGTCATGGAGGCCGCGCGCGACACGGTGCGCGCCAGTTATCTTTCAGCCGGCCGCGCCGATGGTTTTTCCGCCGACCGCATCACGTACATCACCGACGATCAATTTGGATATGTGGCGAATGTGGTTGGTTCCATGGTGCGCGAGAAGCCCGCGACGTGTTTTTACATGGGCTGCTTCTACGCCGAGAGTTTGATTTTTTCCGAAACCGGCAACGCCATCGGCGCCATTCAAATCGCCGGCACCGCGGAAAGCAGCCAACTTCCGTTCTTTGTGGCGGCCTGCGATTACACATTGATCGGCGAGGAATTTTTCGCGGCCAGCGCGTATTTAAGCGGCGAACCCGCGCAACTTGGAACTCTGCGTGGACAAGACATTGGCAAATTCGCCGTGGGCGTGTTGATCACGCTTGGCGTTCTTGCGGCAACCATTCTTGCGGTGGCGCCTAGTTCCGCGGTCATCAGCGCGTTGCTGTACGGCTTGCAGAAAGTGTTGGGCGGCTAACACATGAAGCGCATCATTCCAATGTGGATCGCAATCATTGGCGGCTTCGCCATGATGCTGAGTTCATTTATTCCGCTGGCCGAGAGTTGGGGTGAAGTGTTCGCCAATGTGTTCAACGTGGTCGCCGCCATTGCGTTTGTGCTGGGCGCGGGCAGCCTGGCAAAACAACATTTGGAAAAACTCAGCCGGCGCGACGCGGGTTGGGGCTACAGCATCATCACGCTAGGAAGTTTTATTGTGACGCTGTTGATTGGCATGTTCAAGATTGGCATTCATCCCAATCCAAATTTTCCGCAGGCGGCCTACAGCGGTAGCAATAACACCGAGGGCTCCGCGTGGAGTTGGATTTATGAATACATGATCACGCCGCTGACCAGCACCATGTTTGCGCTGCTGGCGTTCTTCGTGGCCAGCGCCGCGTTCCGCGCATTTCGCGCCAAGAACACGGAAGCTATTTTGCTTTTGGTCACGGCGTTCATTGTGTTGCTTGGCCGCACATTCGCGGGCGTTGTGCTGACGGGTTGGTTTCCCGAATGGGCGTCGGGTTTGCGTTTGGAAAATCTCAGCATCTATGTCATGCAGGTGTTCAACACCGCGGGCAATCGCGCCATCATGATTGGCATTGCGCTGGGCGTTGCGGCCACGGGCTTGCGAATTCTGTTTGGCATTGATCGCAGCTGGCTTGGCGGAGGTGACGCGTGAGCGCCGCAAATTTCAACAACACAAACGCGGCGGCGCGTCCATGGTTTGAGCGGCTTGATCGCATAGATCGCCGCTGGATTTTCCTGCTTATGTTCCTTGCCGTGTCGGGTCCCATCTTGTGGATTGGCGTCACTGGAAAAACTTTGCCCGAGGCGCCAACGCTGGCCGCGCGCGCGGTCTTTCAAGAGATTGATCAATTGCCCGCGCGCAGTTTGGTGCTGATTTCAATTGATTTTGATCCGGCCAGCGCCGGCGAGTTGCAACCTATGGCGACCAGTTTGGTGCGCCAGTGCGCCGCCAAAAATCTTCGCATGGTGTTCATTGCGTTGTGGCCGCTTGGCAATCAAGTGGCACAGCAAACCATTCAAAATGTGATTCGCGATGACTATCCCGCGCTCAAAGAGGGCGATGATTTTGTGAACATGGGCTATCAAGCGGGCAATGAAGCCGTGATGAAATTGCTACTGACGGATTTTGCAAAGGCGTTTCCAAAAGATTCGCGCGGCGAGGCCACCAGCAACATTCCAATGTTGAAGGGCGTGAAAATGGCCTCTAATTTTCCGCTGCTCATCACTGTCAGCGCGGGCTATCCCGGCAGCAAAGAGTGGGTGCAATATGTCATTAGTGCTTGCAACGAGAAAATGAATTTTGTCACGGGTTGCACCGGTGTCAGCGCGCCACAGTTGTATCCATATTTCCCGCAGCAAATCGTGGGATTGTTGGGGGCCATTAAAGGTGCGGCGGAATATGAATCCATGGTCAACGCGTCGCTTGCGGTTGATGGCGTGGCCACGGCCCCAAAATATTTGCAGGCGCAGCGGCGCATGGGCCCGCAGTTGGTGGCGCATTTGCTCATGGTGGGCTTGATTATTGTTGGCAATGTGATTTTCTTCGCGCGCAAACGCAGGGGTGCGGCATGACGCGCCAGGCAAAAACATGGTTGGTCATTGGCGCGGTCTTTGTGGCGTTGATTGTCGCGCGTGGCATGATTGGTCAAGGTCTTGGCCGCGTGTATGTGAAGCGCACGGAAGTCACAGCGAAATTACCGGATGCGGCCGCCGTGAATTCAGCGGCGGCGGCGCCTAGTGCGTCGGCGAGTGCGTCAACCAGCGCGGCAACAACTGCCGCATCAACTCAAGCAACGGCGGGCCCAAGTGGGGCATCATCGCAAGCAACGACACAATCAAGTGCGGCATCAATTTCATGGCAAGAGTGGAAACAAGTTCCGCCACTGGAATTCGCCGCCGCGCAAAAAGTAAATGCCGCGCAAACAGAAATCACGCTTTCGTGGCCGCGCACCATTGGCTTGTGGCTGGCCGCATTCTTCACGCTGGCCATATTTAGTTTCTTGTACGCCGACAATCCCTGCTACAAAATCGCGGAATCACTTGTGGTTGGAGTCAGCGCGGCATACTGGGGCGTGATTGGTTTCTGGGACACGCTGGTTCCAAAAATGTTCGGCGCGCTCACGCCGGGGCTTGTGAAAAGTTTAGTGCAGCCGTCGCTTGTGGCGCCAGAAATGCTGCAGCAAATCAGCATGGTCTTGGCGCTTGTTCTTGGCGTGATGATGTTGTGGCGACTACTGCCGCGAGGCGGTTGGATTAGCGCCTGGCCGCTTGCTTTTATTGTTGGCGTGACGGCGGGGTTGAAGATTGTCAGCCATGTTGAAAGCGATTTAATGGCGCAGGCCGCGGCCACCATGAAGCCGCTTGTTGTTTCGGTCACGGACGCTTCGGGCGCAACCAATATGTGGGACAGTTGGTGGGCCAGCGTGGCCAATGTGCTGCTGGTGGTGGGCGTGATTTGCTGCCTTGCGTATTTCTTCTTCAGCGTGCAGCACAAGGGCGTGGTTGGCGGCGCGGCGCGCGTGGGCATTTGGTATCTCATGATCACCTTCGGCGCGGCGTTTGGTTTCACGGTCATGGGTCGTATCGCCCTGTTGGCGGCGCGGTTGGAATTTTTGTTTGATGATTGGCTGTGGTTGATCGATCCAAACCATTTCCGCAGTTTGTAAGCGTCGGCGCTTGACAAGCGTTTCTTGACAAGCCATTGACAAGAAAAATCTTGAAAATCTTCTGGAAATAAGGTGGCAAAATGAAAATGGGTCTTGGTTATGTCGTACAAGGGAACCACGCGGAAATGAATCCGTGATTGCTTCCTAGAAATAGTTTCTGGGATCAATTTCAAAAAATGGTCTGTCACACAATCCATATATAGAAGGAGCAGGGAAATGTCAGCAAGTAAGAAATGGTTCGCCTTCATGGCGACGGTGTTGTTCTGCGCTCAAAGTGCGATGGCGGATGTTGTTGCGGCGTGGAATTTCAATTCATTAACTGGCGCGGTGCCAACGTCTTTAGCGGCCGATGCTGGTCAAGGCGGACTATCACTAACCGAGTTCACTGGCGGCCTCAGCGGCTTGGTCGGAACGGATATCAACGCGTACAACGGCGACATCGCCGGTCAATCGCTCACCGTCACTGGCACATCGCAAAACACAAAATCACTTGTGATAGACGTCAACACCCAGGGTAAAAAGCAATTGCAATTCAGCATGGCGGCGCGGCGCAGTTCAAGCGGCTTTGCGGGCATGCTTGTGCAGGTTTGGAATGGTGAATTATGGAAGGATGTTGGCAGCGTTTCCGCCAACACCACACAGTTCCAACTGTACTCAATGGATTTGTCTTCATTCACATTCGTTGAAAACGGCGCGCTTCGACTTCGAATTCAATTTTCTGGCGCCACAAGCGCAAGTGGAAATGCTCGCATAGATAATCTGCGGGTTGACGGCAGTTTGGTTCCTGCGCCAGGAGCCATTGCCGCAGCCGCAGCAGTGGCCGCCGCGGGCGCGCGTCGGGGTGCTCGAACTGAGGAAGTCACCACTCCCAAACCAGTGATCGCACATCCAGTTGAGAAGTCTGCGGTGGAACCTGCGCCCGTAACAATCCGCGCGAAAAAGTTGCCTGTGAAGCCAAAATAAATACTGAAAGACTTTTCTGAACTGCTGCTTTCTTTAAAGCATGCAACCGCGCTCAAGCGTGTGATGAAAACATTCACGCTTGATGCCGCGGTTTTCACATACAGCCCGCGCATGGACGAGGTGCCGATCACTTGCAGACATCATGCCCGACAAGGTGGGCATGATGGGTTCATTTATTTTATTCCGCGTCGGTATCTTCAAAGTTCAGCGCGTCAAGCGCCGCGTCTTTTACGGAGTGATCTGTCGATCCGTGTTCTTTGGGGTGAGTTGCTTGAGCAAATTTGGCGTGCGCCAATTTCACCGCCAATTCAATCGCGGCTTTCATGCTGTTTGGGCTCGCGGCGTTTTTGCTGGCAATGTCAAACGCGGTTCCGTGATCCGGGCTGGTGCGGACAATGGACAAGCCAATGGTTATATTGACGGCGCGATCAAAGCCCAAAAGTTTCACTGGAATCAAACCTTGATCGTGGTACATGGCCACCACCAAATCCCATTTTCCCGCTGCGGCATCGATAAAAATAGTATCGCCAGGAAATGGCCCGCGCACATCAATACCGTTGCGGCGGGCAATCTCAATTGCTGGCGTAATCACCCGTTCTTCTTCGTCGCCAAACAAACCATTCTCGCCGGCGTGCGGATTTAAACCACACACCGCGATCTTTGGTTTCTCAATTCCCAATTGACGGCAATAGTTGTAGCCAAGATCAATCGGATCAAACACGCGGCCAATGGTGAGCAAGTTGCGAATGTCCATCAGCGGAACATGCGCCGTGGCCAGCGCCACGCGCAGACGCGGACTTTCAAACAACATGGCGTGACGCGTGGCCTTGCAACGAGCCGCGAATAATTCCGTGTGCCCTGGCCATTTGAAACCCGCAACTGACCAACTCTCTTTTGAAATCGGACCAGTCACAACCGCGTCAACTCGGCGCGCGTCCCCAACAGGTCGAAGCGCGTCGGCGATCGCGTCCTCCACAAATGCCTTGGACAAAAGTCCGGCCGCGCGACTTGGCGCGTGCGCATGCGGCAACGAATCTTCGTGGCCGTAATCAAGCACTACTGGTTCGGCGGCAACACCGCGGTTTGTTGGAATATTTTCCTTGGCAATGCGAAACCAAAATGGCCGCATTCCCGCGCGATCCGCCGCGTCAACCAGCGGCTGATTTTGTCCATACACGACAAATTTTCCCAGCCGCAAAATTGCGGGATCGCACAGCGCCTTGGCCACCACTTCAGGACCAATGCCCATGGGGTCGCCCATGGTGATCGCAATCACTGGCTCAAAGCGAGCGGAAATTTCTTTTGAGTGCTCACGCATTGATATGCAATGATAGTTGCGCCTTGGCTTCGAACGCGGGATTTGTCCAGGCTCATATGAAATTTTGCAAGAATTTTTTTAAGTTTCAGGCGTGTTCTTATTGCAATATTCAATCATGCGCCGCCGCTTTTCCAACCGGCCGCAGGCGGCGGCTTCACGCGCGTGGTCGTGGTCGCTTGATCAAATTTTCGCCCCTTGTATTTGCTGCACACAATGAACATTTCCACGCTCTCGGCTCGACTCGAAGTGGGCTTATAACCTTGCGCCTCGCAAAATATATTTTTGGCGCGCGCCAACAATTCCAGATATTCACCGCCTTCAAATACTTTCATGGCCAAGTCCCCGCCAACTTTCAGCACTTCTTTGGACAAGTCAAGCAGCGCATGGCAAAGGCGCACGCTAATTGCGGCGTCGGCCATGGGAACGCCCGTGGTGTCCGGCGCCATATCGGAAAGAATCACATCGAAATAGCCGCCGAAATCCTTCAGCGAAATCTGGCGCAGATCACCGCACATCAAGCGCACATTTTTAGCGAGCCCACGAGGGTCGATCTTTTTTAAATCCACGCTCACAATTTCCCCGTGTTCGCCGACTATTTTAGAGGCCACTTGCGTCCACGATCCAGGCGCGGCGCCCGCGTCCAGCACGCGCATGCCGCGTTTTAAAATTCGAAATCGTTCGTCAATGGCAAGTAGTTTGTACGCACTGCGCGCGCGGTAGCCATCTTCTTTGGCTTTTTTAAACCAATGGTCTTGCACTTCTTTCATTTCATTTCGCCTTGCATACACGGCCCAGCGTCACGGCCAATGAAAGGTGCCGGTGGCGTGGGGATCCTCGACAATCGTAATTCGAATATCGCCATCCACATTGCGTATAACTATGGGATTTTTTCCAAAGTTCAAAGTGGCATGAAGTGAATTTTTATCGTTGCGTTTATCCACCGAAATCCATCGACCGTAGCGACAATACGAAATAATATTTCCGCCCAATGTTTCGCAATCAAATTCGCCGCTGCTTTCCCCGCGCGTGGTCCAACTAATGTCGGCATTCTTGGTGACCATGGCGCAAGGTTCCGTCATTGGCCACGGCGTTCGCACACGAATCTCACCTTCGGCGGTAGCCAAATCAACTGGACCACGGTTGTCATCCACAATAATTTTTCCACGCCTGGTATCGACTTTCACTCTTCCCAATCGCGGCGTATCAACTTCAATGTCCGAGCCCGCAAACCATGCATCCTTGTCAATGCTCCGCACATCAATCGTCAGCGTCTGGCCACCGTGATCGTTTGGGTCCATATGCACATCCCATTCAATTTCATCCAAATTTTTTTTGCGTTGGTGAACCGTGCGAATTTCATTGCGCGGTTCTATGCGAACTGCCGTTTCACCAGTGGCTTCACTGGGCTTGCCGCGCACAATCACATCTCCAGAAGCGTTTTTAATAACCACATCAATCACAAATTCCTTGTCTGCAAATGTTAAATTCACAGGTTTGCCGACCGAGCCCGTAATGCCATCCGCGGCCCCATTGAGCACGCGGTTCGCCATGCGCTCAGTACTGCTTCCACCGTTGCATGCGGCGATTGCCAAGAGAGTGGGCAAAGCCAAAATAATTTTTAGTCTTAGACGCACATCTAGAGTCTACCGATAGCATGAGAACATATGATCGTTTGGTTTACGTTATTTATTTCGCTTTCAATTCCACAGAAAATGGTTGTCCAGTCCGTAGAAGCAGATCGCATTGAAGTTGTGGTGCCCATTGAATTTCAGGAACTTCTTTCCAAAGGGCCGACAGCCGGTCGTTTGAAACTGTTTTTAAAAAGCACCGGATCAAAAAACCGCAGCGCGCCCGCTGACGGTCCATTTTTTGAGGATCCGCAGCCAATTTACAGCGTTTCTGTGCAATCGCTCAAGGCGGGTCAACTCATCGTGATTGATGCCAAGGCAATTGGATGGCCTTGTCCGTTGGAGCAACTCAATGGGGAGTTTGAAGTGCAGGCGGTCTTTGACAATCATCACACTGAGCGCGGTCACCATAGTCCGGGCAATTTATTTTCCAAGCCTGTGACAATTCAATTTGATGCCGCCGCGCGCGATACAAAAGTGATAGAGCTCACTCAAAGCGTTCCAGAAATTGAACTGCCCGTCATAGACAATGTTGTTTGGATTGATCAAGTCAGTTCAATGTTGACTAAGGCGGCTGGTCGCCCAATAAAGCAGCGCGCCGCAATTTTATTTCCGCAGGGATACAATGACATCGCTTTTCCGCGGCGAGTGTGGCCAACTATTTATGTCATTCCTGGATTCGGCGGGCGCTTCACTGATGTCGATGGATATATCCGCATGTTGCGCGGCTCAAGTTCTGGAGCAGTTCCGCAAGCGGTGTGGGTGATTCTGGATCCCGAAACTCCGCTAGGTCATCACGCTTTTACCGACTCACAACTGAATGGTCCACGCGCCAGCGCGTTGGTGCAGGAATTTATTCCACAACTTGAGGAGCGGTTTCGCCTGATTCGCGACCCAGCCGCCCGGCTGTTAACAGGGCATTCCAGCGGCGGATGGAGCACTTTGTGGTTGCAACTTACTCATCCAAATGATTTCGGTGGCTGTTGGTCTAGTTCGCCCGATCCCGTTGATTTCACAGCGTTTCAACTTAGCGATTTGTATCACGATGAAAGTATGTTCATAAATGCGCAGGGAAACGCGCAAGGCTCCTATCGAAAACCAATTGGTCCAGTTGATGAAAAAATTCTCATGACCGTGCAACAAGAAGTTGGCATGGAACACGCGCTTGATCCGGATGGTGGTTCCGGTGGGCAGTGGGATTCTTGGTCCGCATGTTTTGGACCGCCAGGAATTCTTCAGTACCTGCCACAGCGCGCCTTTGATCCAATTACGGGCAAGCTCAACCACAATGTGATTGAAAAATATTGGAGCCAGTACGACATTGTGCGATTGGTGGCAAAGAATTGGAAAGAACTTGCGCCCGTGTTAGCTGCCAAAGTTCATTTACTTGTTGGAGCGCGCGATTCATTTTATTTAGAGCGCGCCGTTTTAAATTTGCAAAAGAAAATCGGCGAATTGCAGCAAGTGGATCTTCGTTCGGGCATTGTGCCACCCAAAGGCGATGGATTTCTGGAGATTCTTCCAGGCGCAACCCACGACACCGCCGCAGTGGTCGCTCGTGGGCGCTTTGCATTGTCCATGCGTGAATACTTAAAAAAGCACGGTTTCAGCGAGTGATTTGGGTTTCGTAGGATAGTTCACATGGACATGACATCGCAACCAAATCCAATTGTTGGCGTGATCATGGGAAGTCAAAGTGATTGGGAAACAATGCAGCACGCCTCCGCCATGTTAAGCAAACTTGCGGTGCCACATGAATGCCGCGTAGTGAGCGCACACCGCACACCTGATTTACTTTTTGAATACGCGTCTACAGCGGCCGCGCGCGGGTTGCGAGTCATCATTGCCGGCGCTGGCGGCGCCGCGCATTTGCCCGGCATGTGCGCCAGTAAAACAATTTTGCCAGTGCTTGGAGTTCCTGTGAACACGACCGCGTTGAATGGTGTGGACTCTCTTTTGTCCATCATTCAAATGCCCGCTGGAATTCCCGTGGGCACGTTGGCCATTGGTCGCGCAGGCGCAGAGAACGCAGGCTTGTTGGCGGCATCCATTATCGCGCACGATCACCCGCACATTCGCGCCGCTCTTGCCGCCGACCGCGCCGCTCGCGCAGACATTGTGTTGAGTCAACCTGACCCTTCCAAACATATCGCTAAGAAGGATGCCACTCGGTGAAAATTGGAATTGTGGGCGGCGGTCAGCTTGGTCAAATGTTGGCTCAAGCGGGTCAAAAACTAGGGCATTCGTTCAAATTTCTTGTGCCACCTGGGGAATGCTGCGTTGAAGGCCTGGGCGAAGTAATTCGCAACGACTTTCTGGACCAGAATGCGCTGTCACAATTCGCGCGCGATGTAGATGTCTTCACCTTTGAATGGGAAAATGTTCCGCAAGCCACGCTTGAGGCGCTTTCGCATTTTGCGCCCATGCGACCAGCGCCAAGTTGCGCGCAAGTTGCCAAAGATCGCATTCAAGAGAAAAAGTTTTTTCAGGCCGCTGGTTTCAGTGTGCAAAAGTTCGCGCCAGTTTCTTGCCACGGCGACCTTGCGCCCGCGTTGCAACATGTGGGCATGCCCGCCATGTTGAAAACCCGCGGGCAAGGCTATGACGGAAAGGGGCAGCGTCGCATTACCGAAAAATCGCAGGCCGCCGATGCGTATAAGGAACTTGGCAGCGTTGCGTGCATTCTTGAAGCGTTCGTTCCGTTTGATTTTGAAATAAGTGTGATCGCCGTACGCGCAAAACAAAATGCATCCCCAACATCAAACTCTGTTCCAGGGGTCACAACACTTTTTTATCCACCGTGCCGCAACCAGCACATCAATGGCGTTCTACACCAAACCACGGTTCCGGCTGAAGGCGTTTCGCCTACGGTTCTGCAGCAGGCACAGTCCGCCATTCAAAATATGCTGGAAACTATGGATTACGAAGGGGTTTTATGCGTGGAGTTCTTTGTGCTGAACACGCCCGATGGTCAACAACTGATCGCCAATGAAATGGCGCCGCGCGTTCACAACAGCGGACATTGGTCCATTGAAGGCGCTGCAACAAGTCAATTTACAAATCACATTCAGGCCATCACGCGACAGGAACTAGGTTCAACGAATTTGCAAGCCAAGTCGGTCATGATCAATCTTGTGGGTGCTATTTCGAGCGCACTTGTGGCACGGAAAAATTTAAATGAACATGCATGGCAGGGCGCACCAAGCGACTCCGTTCTTGAACCTATTGAAAATGTAAACGTGCACATTTACGGAAAGTCACCGCGCGCAGGTCGCAAACTTGGTCACATCACAGCTGTTGGTGAGAATGCTCAACGCCTTGCGGAACTGGCTTTCAACGGTCACTGATCAAACTGCTTTTGTTCAACTTGCCTCGGCACGCGGGTGCGCCTTGTCATAGACCTCGCGCGTGCGCGAGTTTGTGAGATGCGTGTAAATCTGGGTGCTGCTTAAACTTTGATGTCCAAGCAACTCCTGCACCTCGCGCAAATTCACTCCGTCGCTCATTAAAAGATGCGTGGCGAATGAATGTCGAATGGTGTGCGGACTGATGTCTGGATCAAGTCCGGCTTGCACCAGATATTTGGCAACCTTGCGACGCACGGAGCGCGTGCTTAAACGCGTTCCATTTTTATTCACAAACAGCGGCGAAGTTGGAGTGCGACCAACAGTGCGCATCGAATCAAGCTTTGCAATGTAATGCTGCACGGATTCAACCGCTTTTGGATTCAGCGGCACAATGCGTTCACGCTTGCCTTTTCCGCGCAAACTCACGCTTTCCGAACCGGCATCAAACACCACGTCTCCGCGATTGAGACCAACGACTTCGCTGACTCGCATACCCGTTGCGTATAAGGATTCAAGAATGGCGCGGTCGCGCGAGCCAAGAAGTTCCTCAGCGTCCGGCGCGGCAAGCAACCGTTCAATTTGATCAACTGAAATCGCCTTTGGCAAACGCTTTGGTTGCTTTGGCGAACGAATCATGGTCATTGGATTGCTGGTGGTCAAACCAGTTTTCTCCATCCACTTATGGAATGATCGCAGTGTGGCAATCTTGCGCGCCATGGTGGCGAGCGAATATTTCTTTTCGCTCAGGTCAGCCAAGAATGCGCGAAGCGTTTCCACATCGCATGACAACATGCGCGTTGTGGCGGTGCGGCCTTTCACATCGGCTTTGCGGGATTCAAGCGCGTCTTTTTCCGCGCCCATGTCGATAGCGACTTTGGATTTCGTCGTTAAAAAATCCGTGTACTGGCTAAGATCCATCGCATAACAACGTCCCGTGTAGGGACTGAAGTGCCTCTCATCGGCAAGGTACGCAACGAAACGATCAACGATTGGAATATGTACGTGCATGTCAGTCACTCCTTATTAAATTGAACTTAAATCACCTTCAGAAACTTCTTCTAGCTGAAATTGGTCTAGCAACACCGTCCGATACAAACACAAGATCTGCAATTCCCAATACAGAAGTTTTTGGACCTTCTTTGTCGGAATTTAAAAATATCTATAACTAATGATCGGAGGAGTCTATTCTCGGACTTTAACAAAGTCCTAGAATATTTCCAAAAACCACAAAAAACCCAAAAAACCCAAAGTCAGTTGTCTGTACCATTGTTCGTTCGAGATTGCGTAGCTCAATTGGTAGAGCAGCTGGCTTTTAACCAGCATGTTCTGGGTTCGAGTCCCAGCGCAATCATTCTTGTTCGGATCTGTGTCAGCTCACTTTAAAAAAAGAATTCGTATCCCTGATGTTTGTACTTCACGCAAATTGGCACAGTGACCAACTTCACCTTTGGGCGGAGTCGAGCGCCCTTTTTTTAAAGTTGGCGCAAGCCGACACCGACAAGAAAAATGCTGAAGCAGCGGACGATTCAAAATCAGAAGTGATTCTTGATCATCCATTTGCGTGCGGTGAATCGCAGTTGCGTGAACTTGCAGCGAGCGTGGGATTTGATATCGCAGAAAATGCATTGAGCAGTTCAATGCAACTCATGCTTCCATTTGATCACAAGAATCCGGCGCCAAGCGATCGTCTGGCCGCGGCCATGGACGCGGATGTTGACAACGGAGCGGATCTGCATTTGGAAGCCGTGCAAGTTCCAACAATCATTATCGCGGTGAATGAAGTTCAAGAAAAACTTCTCGCGTTTGAAATTGCTGGCGGGCTTGAGCCCGAACACACTGGACATGAATTTCAATTTTGGTGCGCCGCCGCGCGCTTTGGTTTGGAGTTAATGGAGGACCAACGCGTTGTTCCAACTGTGCAGCAAGATCGCAGCGGCATAGTGAAGGCGCATTGGCGTCCCTGGTTGCACGACGCCGCAATCGCAGAGCGCGCGGCCACGCTTTTAGCTGGAATGCCGGCTATTTGCAGGGCTGTTACCGATGCGCACGCTGGTGATGGCTGGCTTGTGTTGGAGTCTTTTCTGAACGCGTGCGTGGATTCATTCTTGCGCCAAGTGATGTTGGCGGAAAATTATGTCGAGGCGATTGAAGACCGCGATCCCACAACTGATCCCCATGTAGCGTGGCTTGGCGGACTTCTTGGCAACAACATAGAGGTGAAAAATCTCGCGGTGGGCGATGTGAGTTTGGTGCGCGGCGTGCGCCAGTGGCTGGCCATTCTGGAGGACATTGGCGAAGGCCGTCCCATGCATCTTCTGTTGCAACTGGATGAACCTTCCAGCGCGCTCTTCACCAAGCAAGAGGGCGAAGAGGACAAGCACCCGTGGCGACTTTCGTTTCAACTGATCACCACGGAAGATCCACCGACGATTATTGAAGCTGAAACAATTTGGGCGCAGGCCTCTGGTCGTGGCGGCGCCAATCAAGCGGCGGAAAAAACCGCGGAGTTGCTTTTAAGCGAACTTGCGCGCGTCTCGCGCTTGTGGCCAAAGTTTGAGGACGCGCTTGAAGAAACTTCTCCAGTCGGACTAGATTTAACAACCGCGGAAGCGTATGTGTTCTTGCGCGACATTAAGCCGCTGCTTGAAGAGAGCGGAGTGCAGTGCACGGCGCCAGAGTGGTGGGGCGCTTCAAGCACGCGCATTGGCGCGAAGTTGTTTATTGAGGGCGATGGACCAAGCCCAGAAATGCTGACAAACTCGCTGGTTGCAGGGCGAAAAGGCGGATTTGGTTTGCACAGCGTGGTGAATTATTCCTGGCAAATCGCGCTGGGTGATCAACCGCTGACCATGGAGGCCTTTGAAGCGTTGGCGCGAAAGGGGTCGCCCTTGGTGCGCATCAACAATCGTTGGGTTGAAATGCGCAAAGAAGATCTTGAAGCCGGTTTGAAATTCTTGAAGCAACATCCAGGTGGACAAATGTCCTTGCTGGAGGCGTTGCGATTGGCCCACGGCGCCGCCGATGACGAGAATGGAATTCCAGTTGTGGGAATGGACGCCAAAGGTTGGGTCGCGGAAGTGTTTGGACCCATCGACGCGGTCGATCGCATGCCGCAATTGGAGCAACCAAAATTATTCCAAGGTTCGCTGCGTCCATATCAATTGTCGGGCCTTCGATGGCTTGCGTTCCTGGGTCGTTACGGCCTTGGCGCGTGTCTTGCGGATGACATGGGTCTTGGAAAAACAATTCAGCTGATCGCGCTGCTTCAGATTGAGCGTCAAGACGCGCCCGAAGGCGAGCGCGTTGGTCCAACATTGTTGGTGGCGCCAATGAGCGTGCTTGGAAATTGGAATCGTGAACTCACTCGCTTCGCGCCGGAATTGACCGTACATATCCATCACGGACTTGATCGCCCGCAAGGCGAAAAGCTGAAGGAAGTTGCGGAAAAATCCGATGTGGTCATTACCACGTACGCCTTGGTTGCCCGTGATCAGGAAGATTTAGAGAAGATCGCTTGGCGCCGCGTTGCCCTAGACGAGGCGCAACATATTAAGAATCCGCCCACCAAACAAACCGCCGCAATTCGCGCCATTCAATCCGATCATCGAATTGCGCTTACGGGTACGCCGGTTGAAAATCGTCTGACCGAGTTGTGGTCGATCATGGAATTCTGCACGCCGGGTTACCTTGGAACACTGGCGGATTTCAAGCGCCGCTTCGCCGTTCCAATTGAGCGCCACCGCGATCGCAATCGCGCGGAGAAGTTGCGCAATTTGGTGCGGCCGTTTGTGTTGCGCCGTTTAAAGACCGACTTGAATGTCATCAGCGATTTGCCACCGCTGATTGAGTCGCGCGAACATGTTCCGTTGACCAATGAGCAAATCACCTTGTACGACCAAGTGGTGGAGGAGATGCTTTCCAAGGTTGATCGCGCAGAAGGTTTGCGTCGACGCGGATTGGTGTTGAGCGCGTTGGTGAAGTTGAAACAAATTTGCAATCATCCGCTGCATTTCTTGCGCCAGACGCAACTACCGGACATTTCCACCGAGGACGCGCTGAAGAAAATTGGCGAGTCCGATGATTCGATTGACACCGCGCTTGCCATTCCAGAAAGTCGCGGCGACCGAGCGCTTTCAAGTCGAAGCGGCAAGAGCACGCGGCTTATTGAAATGTTGGAGGAGGTCGTGGCGGCCGGTGATCGCGCGCTCATCTTCACGCAGTACCGACAAATGGGACATTTGCTTGTCACCATGATTCGCCGCGAGTTGGACACGGAATCGCTGTTTCTGCACGGTGGAACTCCGCAAGCCAAGCGGGATCAATTTGTGGATCGCTTTCAAGATCCTCAAGGAACTGCGCCGATTTTTGTTCTAAGTTTGAAGGCTGGTGGAGTTGGTTTGAATTTAACGGCCGCCAATCATGTGTTTCATTACGACCGCTGGTGGAATCCCGCTGTTGAAAATCAAGCCACGGACCGCGCGTTCCGCATTGGACAGTTGCGCACGGTGAATGTGCATAAAATGATTTCGGATGGAACGCTTGAAGAGCGCATTGATCAAATGATCCAGCAAAAAATGGAGTTGGCGACGCAAATTATTTCCAGTGGCGAAGCGTGGCTTACTGAGCTAAGCACTGGTCAGTTGCGGGAAATTCTTTCGCTTCGCACAACCGCATTGGAGGATGTATGAATTTAAATTCAGCCGCGGGTCAACCCAAAAAACCAGACGCGCCGAGGCGTGTTCGACACGGCATTAAGTTTCGCAGAAAAAACGGGCTGGAAGAATTGCCGTTGATAGCCCTGGCTTTTATTCAATCCATACAAGAAAAAACGTCTTTTGGCGCGCAAGTGTTGGGCATGGAGTACGCGCTTAGCGGGCAACTTGCCAGCTTCTCTGTTGACGCGGGTTCAGTGGAAGCTCAGGTTCAGGGGCGCGCCTATAAACCATACAGCGTGCGCATTTCATTGCAACAACTCACCCCGGAGAAGTGGTCCGAGGTGGTGCAACTTATGGCCAAAGAAGCCATGTTTACCGCTAAATTACTGGTGGGCGAAATGCCTGTGGACATTGAAGAGGTATTTCAAGAGTGCCAAGTGCAATTGCTGCCGCATAGTTGGAAAGATGTGACTCTGGAATGCGACTGCGGCGAAAAAATTCCTTGCAAGCACATTTTAGCCGTGACGTATTTGTTGGCGGAGCGCATTGAAGTTGATCCGCTTGTCATTTTTGCGTTGCGCGGATTGCCTGGAACAAAGTTGCTTGAGCGCTTGCAAGAAGCTCGCAACGTTCACTCCGCTGGAGTGAGCCAAAGTCATCAGAGCGTGCAACTGCCATCGCAAAAAGCCAAGTTGCCGCCGCTGGAAAATTGCTTAAATGAATTTTGGCGGCCCGGTCGGAAGTTAAGTGATTTCCAAGCGCTGCCTGCGCAAGAGCATATTCCGCATGCCGTGCTTCGTCGTCTTGGCGCTAGCCCATTAGGCGGAAAGTTTCCATTGGTAGGTTTGTTGGCAAGCGTGCAGGACAGTTTGCGCGCAAAAGTGATAGAGTTGCGCCAACGAATAGACGAAGGTATCCCATGATTCAGCCACCGTATTATCACTATCGACCGCATCCTTGGCATGGACTAGAATCGGGCACATCAACGCCGAATTTAATGAACGCCTATATAGAGATTACGCCGTTTGACTTGGTAAAATACGAAGTGGACAAGCGCAGTGGTTTTTTGCGTGTGGATCGTCCGCAGCGAACGAGCAGCACGCCGCCCACACTGTATGGATTTATTCCAAAAACGTTGTGCGGCCCGCGTGTCGCCAAAGTTGGCGGCATTGAAAATGGCGACAATGATCCACTTGATATATGCGTTCTGTCCGAGCGACCGATTGATCGCGTAGAGGTGATTCTTGAAACCCGCGTTCTTGGCGGGCTCTTGATGGAGGACAACGGTCAAGCCGATGACAAGATTGTGGCTGTGCTAAAGGACGATGCTATTTGGTCCGAGGCTCGCGACATAAGCGACTTGCCGCCGCGACTTGTGGAGCGCATGCAGCATTATTTTCTGACCTACAAAATGCGTCCTGGCGAGAAGGCCACCGTACAGGTGAAAGTAATTTATGGCGTTGAGCGCGCGCGCATGGTTGTGGAAGCTTCCATGGCCGATTATGCCGAGGCGTTTCCTGCCTAAACATGCGTATTCACGCGCCGCGGTAGCGTTACAGGCTTCCTATTAGGATGGTTTGAGATCCGCCCCCGGCTCGCTCACGGATGGTTGCGCTTGCGTTTCGGGTAGGCGTTTCATTAAGTCATCCACGGCCGCGCGTAATTGCGCGTCGAAATTGTTATGTTCATCAATCGGATTTGCTGGCACACGAACAGTGGGCATGGCGCCGTTATTTTCCATGTCTGCGCCGTCAAGCGTGTACCAACCGCGAAATGGCGTGCGGATGGTTGTTCCGTCAGTCAGCGAAATACTGCCAGTAGAAATCACTCCGCCATAAGTTTGCTCGCCTACCAACGAACCACGCTTGAGATTTTTAAACGCGTGGCTGACAATTTCCGCGTTTGAAAAACTTTTTTCGTTGCACAACATGTTGGCGGGCAATGTCCATCGTTGAATGAACAAGCGATCTTGCGGATATCCGTTTGTATATGAACGATCAGCGCCGCGCGGAACGGTGTACGCATGCACCGGCGACATCAAACTTGCCAACACGCGGTCCGCGGTGCTGCCGCCGCCGTTGTTGCGAACATCAACAAGCAATCCATCTTTGCCTTGAGCCGCGGCGCATAGGTTGCGTTCAAATTCATCCAGGCCGGATTGGCTCATGCTTTGAATGTGCAAGTAGCCAATTCGCCCATGGCTCCAATCCTGCACAAGCGCTGTGTTTTTGAACACTTCATGTTGATATGCCAAATCCGATTCTTGCGCGCTGGTGCAGGGCGTAATTAAGCAATCAACATTCACCGGCATGCCGTCTGATTTATTTCTTCGCACGGACACCAGTGTTTCAAGGCCAACTTTGCCGCGCAGCCGTTGCTCAAGAACTTCGTTCGCGCTCAGCGGCTCTGCGTTAACGGCCACAATCACATCGCCAACAAGCAGAGGAGTTTGACTAAGCAACGCCGGACTTTTGGCAAACACTTCTGTAACTTCAAATCCGTCAGCGACAATACGCGTGCGTACACCCAAGCGGCCAATAGGTTGGCGACTTGTGTTGGCGGTGTCCGCCGCAAGCGAAACTCCAAGATGGCTGGCGTTCAGTTCGCCAAGCATTCGAGCCATGACCCATTCAAATTCACCATCGGTGCGCGCGGTGTGCGCTAATATTTTATAGCGCGCGGTCAAAGCGTCCCAGTCCAAACCCTTCATAGTTGGGTCGTAAAATATTTCGCCAATAACACGAGTGGCTTCTTGAAAGCGATGATCATTCCAAGCGTTCGGATCGATGGGGGTTTCCGCCTCAAAGTCAACGGACTTTGCCTCGCCACCAGCAACTCCCGTGGTGCTGATTTTTCCAGCGTTGAACAAAACAATTTTGTCGCCCGCTAAATTAATGTGAATTACTTTGCCCGCCGGCGCTAATTTTTTCTGATCGGTGCCGTCCCACTTCACGCTGAACACGCCTGGACCACCATCATTGCCAGCAAAAAGAACTCGATCGCCGCTAGGAGTAATGAGCAATCCAGTTTCCTCGCCAGAACTCTGCGTCAATCTGCGAACACGCAAATAGGCGTCATCTAAATCGTATGCGTAGGTTTCCTTGGGCTCGTCGGCATTTGGCGACTCGGTTGCATTCTTCTTGGCGTCGTCGTCTGTTTCTTTAGTGGCGACCGCAGGCTTCTCGTCATTTTTTTTCTCGTCGCTCTCTTTTTCATTGGTAGATTTTGCTGCGCCATCTTTCACCAAATCATTCTCAGTTGCATTTTCTTTTTTATCCGAGTCCTTCTTGGGCTTGTTCTTGGCGCCAGGCGCGGCGGGGGGCTTGCGTTTTTTCGCGGCTTCGCCGGCGTCTTTGAAATACAACTCTTGTTCCGCGGCGGAAAATCCGTCGACGGATTTATCCAAGGCCACAACAAAAACATTCGCCTCATTGTTCACACGATCAGAAAGAAATGCCAATAACTTGCCATCCGCGCTGAAACGTGGCGCATGATCATTGTCAGGGTGGCGCGTGATATTCACTGGCGCTTTGGAACCATCAACGGGAACAAGCCAAATGTCGCGATTGAAATCTCGGTCATCCTGCGCGAAAGCCATCCATTTTGAATCCGGACTCCATTGAAATTCAAGTTCCGAATCCCAGCCTTCGCGCAAAGTCGCACTTTCGTTGGTCGCCAAATTCAAAATCATGAAGTCATTGCCTTGGCGATAGGCCAACATTGTTCCATCTGGACTTGGAGTTGGTTGGCGATTTGGTAATTGTGAATGCACTACGGGACGAATTTCAAAGGCGACAGCCTCGGTCCATCGATCAGGATCCAATCGATAATCCACGGGTGCTTTGGTGTTGGTGGCAGTGTCGGTTGTCTTTTCGGCTGTTTCTTCTGTAATTGCGGCTAACTTGGCCGGCGCCGTGGCGGCCTTCGCCTCTTTACGCACTTCCGCGCGCGTGCGCGACACAATGGCTTCAACAATATTTTCATTGCCGTCGGTGTCGGTCACAAAATACAAACGACTTCCGTCCGCGCTCCAGGAAAGATCTTGCTCACGAGATGGCGGCGAGGTGACGCGCGTCACCGGCGACTTTTCATCCATGCTTCGTACAAACACATCGCCATAGGCAACAAACGCCATGGTTTTTCCATCGGGACTTAACGCAGCCTCCGAAAGATCTTTTCCAACCTTTCGTATTTCAACTGGACCCGCAGTTTCCGCGGCGGCGGAAAGTTCTATTGCCAGAGGAAGCGAGTTTGGCGTTGCAAGATCAAGTCGGTACAACTTATTCCATGATGCGATCACCGCGATCTTTCCATTGGCTGAAATATCAAATGACGCGATGTCGTCGGGAAAGTTAGTCAACTTTTCGCCAGCCGTATTTGGCGCGTCGTTGAGATTGCGGCGATATAGATTGGTGACGCCGTCCCTCTCTGAAAGCATGAGATATTGATTGGGTTCGCACCATTTCGCTTGTCCATCATTTCCCGCAAAGTCCGTCAGCCTTGTAAACGCTTGATCAAGCGGTTTGTGAGCGTCATACAGCCAAACATCGCGCTGATCCGAACCGCGATAGCCACGGCGCGCCCACGAACTGCCGCCACGCTCGATTAAATATTGACCGTGTCCATTGGACGAAGCATTGGCCCCCAAGGATTGGTTGATTCGATCAATCCTTCCACTAGTCGCGGGCACGCTGTAGCAGCGGGGCACGCGATAAAAATCCGAGTCACGCATGGAGTAAAAATAAATCGTCGGAACGCCAGCTTCGTTCATTTGAAAATCAGACAGCAAACAAGCTGATTCTCCAAAGGTGATTTGCGTCGCATCGCCACCCGACGATGGCATGGTCCAAATATTTTTGTAGCCATCACGTGAACTTTCAAACGCAATCGTCGCGCCATCCGGACTCCAAATTGAGCGGGCGTCCTCCGCTGGATTATTGGTGATGCGAACGGCGTTGCCGCCACTGCTTGGCGCCAGCCACAAATCGCCTTGCCAAGAAAACACAATGCTTTGTCCGTTTGGGCTTAAGGAAGGCCAGCGCGGCAGGGCAACATTGGCCGCCGCGGCCAAAGAATTGATGAATACGCACATCAAACCAGTGATATAGAGAAGCGGTGATTTCATGTGTAAATGCCTTTGGAAATGGTTGAAATGCCAATTTACTCCCTCTGTGTGCCGAGAGTTGGAAAATTTCATGAAATTTTCCATTTCATTTCTTGCATTTAATATGTTCATATTTGACATTGAAGTCCGTAGAGATGGTGACTGCAATCCGCAGTTCCAAGGAAAGGAATGGGAGTCATGGAAAATAGCAACGGTCAAGTTAAAAAAATTGAAATTCAACCTGGGGCAGTAATTTCAAAGTTGGAGCATTTGCGCGGCATCTTGTCAAAACTTCAGCAAACGATGGAGATGCGACGAGATGAGCGAATGGGTCGCAAGCCAGCCTTAACGACGACATCGGCGCAGAATATTGCGTTTCCAAAGCATTCCACAACGACTTCAACCAGTGGAAAGCCACGCGCAACTTCAAAGTCATTAACCGATTTTGAGGCAGCATTCGCTCGCCTGACAAGTAGGCAAGCGAGTTAACAAAGCAACCAAGGTTAGTCCGAAGGAGGTCATCGAGTAACGGTGTAGGCTGTAGTGTGTACATTCCGCTCCCCATGCGCCCAGACTCCTTGACCTTTCTTCGGACTTTACTTGATACTCCAAGCCCATCTGGTTACGAAAGGGCTGGCCAACAAGTGTGGCTTTCGTATGTCAGGCCATTCGTCGATCGATGTTGGAACGACGCATACGGAAATTGTTTCGCCAGCATTGAGCCCACCAAGAGTGGCAAAGATGTTTTCACGCTGGCCCTGTGCGGCCACGCCGATGAAATTGGTTTGATGGTGAACTTCATCGACCCCAACGGTTTTGTCTATTGCAAATCCATTGGCGGCATTGACGCGGGAAGCATTGTGGGCAAGCGCGTGCAATTTATGAGCTCGGTTGATGGCGTGGCGCAGCCCGTTGTAGGACTGATTGGCGCCACCGCGATTCATTTGCAAGATAAAAGCAACGAAGGCAAAATGCGCAAATTGCACGAGTTATATGTGGATATTGGCGCCAAGGATGTGGCGGCCGCGCAAGCATTGTTAAATATTGGAGACCCCGGCGTGTTCATGGATCAAAGCATGTTGATGGGCGACGGCCTAATTGTGGCGCGCGGTTTGGACAATCGCATTGGAACATTCGCCGCCGCCGAAGGTCTGCGTTTGATCGCCGAGCAGCGCTCGGAATTAAATGTGCGCGTGGTGGCTGTGAGCACTGTGCAAGAGGAAGTTGGCTTGCATGGCGCCAGCATGATCGCGGGTTCGCT
>SIAM01000015.1 GCA_009691785.1 Phycisphaerales bacterium | reverse complement strand
CCAGTGTCGCCGGCAAGAGCCAAGTTGTGTTTGTATCCCGAGCGAATTGTGTTGATGCCAGACAGAGTTGTGCCAAGAATTTGCACGGGCATAGTTCCATCGGCGGTTGGTGAAACAATCGCGGTTCCAGTTGCATCGGTGCCTAAACATTGACCAGAAGTGTTGTCACCCCATGCAACCACATTGCCAAATGCGGCGCCGTAGCCGGTGCTATTTATTAAAGCCATAGAATGAAATTCACCGCCAGTAATGTTGCTCATGCTCCATGCGGGATCGCCTTTGACAGAAGTAGGTGCATTGCATTGGTCTTGAGAATTATTGCCCCACACATTGGTTGTAGGGATTCCGTAGCCGGAACCGCCACTCATGTAGTACCAAGGTTGGTTGCCGCCTGTGGAGGAATACGACAGTGAGAAGGAAGAGACCAAGACAATGAGAATGAACAATGTGAAGTCAACAATGCGAGAAGAAGCGCTCAATGAATGTTTCATGGTCTAAGTCCTAAGAGGTGTTGAAGTCCCGAAAAAAATTGCACCCCGAAATGCAAGGCTTTAAAGGCTTGTTTGACACAGGGATAATGTGGTCTGAATTTCTGCAATTGCCATTAAATAATCAAATTTTAAAGCAAAAATGCAGATTTAAATTTGTGTATGTGATTTGAATTTTGAACTGGCTTTGTGTTGTATTTTGGCTTGAAACACTTGTATTGGGCTCACAAATGCCAATCCCAGCAGCAACCACCACACGCAGCGAACCCAGTCTTTGATCAGGGTCAGGTCGACCAACCCAATCACCGCAAGCGCCACAAAACTTGTTGCCACCGCTACGGCCAAGTCGCGCGTGGCGCCAGTTGATGCAAAGCTACGGCGCAACCTGCGAAATGTGGCCACCACAATGACGGTCACGGCGGCCGCGCCGACCGCGCCCGTTTCGCACAGCACTTCCACTGGCAGTGAATGCACCCACGGCATTCCAGACTGCGGAAGTTTGCGGCCGTTAAAACTCCACTCTTTCATGGCGGCGCTTCTGTAGTACGTGCCGTACATGCCAGGACCAACTCCAGTCAGCGGCGATTGCCAGAATAAATACAGCCCGAACGCGGCAATTTCTTGGCGGTCGTTCAAGCCATTGTTCCAAGTTTCTTTTGCGCGCGCACGCAGGGGCGCAACGGCGTACACCATGGCGCCACTTGCAATCAATGCAGTTGTGATTGTGAGTAACGCGGTTTTGCGTGACACGCGCGCAATAAATGGCCCGATGAATGCAATCACCCAACCGATTGCAGTTTGGCGCGACGCGCTGAGTATCCAACCTAGTGAAGCCACTGAGGCAAGTATGGTGTAGAGAATGATGGCGCTTGTGCCGCTGAGCAATGTTGAGCACAGTGGAAGCAAGATGCTGATGAGTGCAAGGTCGTTGCGATTGCCTTGGCTGCCGGCGTTCGCAGAAGCATTGCCTTCTATTCCAAGAATGAGCGATTTGCCAGTCCACTGTTGCCACGCAACATCCGCCACGGTTGCCAGAACTGTTGCGGTAACGGCAACAAGCACAATGCGCAGTGCGCGCGCGTTCCACGCCGCAACTTGAACGGCTATGAACAGCATGGAGAACAGCGCCATGCTTGCCGAACGAGCGAAAGAAACTTGTGGTGATGTGCTTGCGGCAATAGCAATGGCCCACGCACCAAGCAGCGCAAGAATGGGCCAAATGATCACGCTTTGCCAGCGATTGTGGCGGTCAAATCTCGCGCTTAGCACGCATGTAACCGCAAGAATGGTCAGTGAACCCATGTACCAACTGGCGACAGGTGCGGCGTATGGAATGGTGGCGAGCGCCCCAAGAATGAATAATGTGGCAAGCGATTGTGGTAGCGATTGAGATATTTTAGAAATCCAATTCACTTCTTCTTCGCGGGGGCGTTGAGCGCCTTCTGCGCCGCGACTAGTTGCGTCATGGTTGCGTCATCTAGGCTCATGGGGTGACCTTGCCAACGCACAATGCCGTCGCTTGAAATAATTGCGCAGCTTGGAATGCCTTTGACTTCAAAGAAACTATATAACGTGTGATTTGGATCAATGGCTAGCGAAT
The DNA here is from genome assembly GCA_009691785.1 of Phycisphaerales bacterium. Taxonomy (GTDB): domain Bacteria; phylum Planctomycetota; class Phycisphaerae; order Phycisphaerales; family SM1A02; genus SYAC01. The sequence goes on along the minus strand of SIAM01000015.1, from coordinate 44,827 downwards.
AATTGAATGAACTTAACTTCAGGTTAGTTTTGGTCATGCCGGCGTCAAAGGCGCTTTTGTTTTCGTCGCTAATGCCAACACACACCACATCGGCGGCAAACTCTTTTGCAATGTCATTCATGTGGGGAATGGATGCGCGGCATAGCCCACACCATGTCGCCCAGAAGTCAATCACCAAAAGTTTTTTGTCCATCTTGGGTTGTTTGGTAAGCCAAGTTTGCACGGTAAATGGCGGCATTTTTTTACCGCGTTGATCTTTGCAACCACTCAGCGCGTTGGTGAATGTTGGAAACATAGTGGCAGTTGCAGATGTCGCAACTGGTTTGCCCACCACAGGCGCAGTGACGGGCTCGGTTTCTTCTGCAGGTTCTGCAAGTAAAAAATCACTGGCGTATTTCAATCCTTCAGCATTCAGGCCCACAAAGCGAACGATGCCGTTTTTGTCCACCACAATGTTGGTCGGTTTTTTTGGCAAGCCAAGGAGTGCCGTCCAAGCTCCATCGGGATCAAGTGCAATTTGGCAGGGAGGCTTTTTCTCGAATTGGGTTTTTGATTTTTCGATATTTTGAGGTACATACACGACGACGAATTTGGTATCGACGGGCAGTTTCTTTTTTATTTTTAGTGCGGCGTTGATACCGTTTGATTTGTCAGACGCGCTTTGAATCACGGTCACGCACTTTTTAAAATTTGTGGGGGCCACACCGCCAAACCATTGCACGGTTTTTGGTGGCGCGACAATGAATTCGTTTACTTTGCTGTTTAGGACCGTGCGTTCAGCCGCGTCGATTTTGTCCAGCCAAAGAATATTCGCGCTGCCATCATCGGCTGGCAGAGAAAGTAGCGGCGGGGTCGGGGTCTGCTCGGACTTCTGGTCTTGGTCGCCAGCGATTTGCAACGCGCCACAAAGCGCCAGCATGATCAAGCCAATATGTACTCGCTTGGGTGCGGTGTTCATGTTCATATTCTAACGCGTGCAGTAGATTTACTCAGCACGCGAATCGCTTTGCGCAACCGTGGTCACGCTCGCGCGGTCCGCGTGTCGGCGCGCAAGTTGAATAACCACAACGCCGCCAAGAATGAACACCGTGGCCACCGCGGTGCGCGCACCTGGTTGCTCGTTCAGAAAAAACCAGCCAAGCACAATGGCGACCAACGGGTTCACATAGGCGTATGTTGAAACCGACGCCGCGCTGACATGGTGCAGCAGCCAGACAAACGCGCTGAAGCCAATCAAAGAGCCAAACACAGCCAAATACAGCCACGCGATCCACGCGGAATCATTCCATGGAATTTCACCAATGGGTTTCCATGCTTCAAAGCACGCGCTGAAAGCCAGCAACAGCACGCCGCCGGCGATCATTTGAAACGCGCTTGAAGCCAGCGGATGCGGCGGTTGCGAAACGCGCCGGCCCACAATGCCGCCCACGCTCCACAAAATACAACTGGCTAGCACCATAAAGCAACCAACCACATCAACCGGCGCGCTATCGCTGGTTGTGAAAAGTTTTCCGCTCATCAACACGCCCACGCCAAGCAAGCCAACAACCAGGCCCACCACAATTTGTGGTGTGAACTTTCCAACGCCAGTTTGCCAGCGATCCAGCAGCAACATCCACAGCGGAGTTGTTGCCACGATGAGCGCCGCAAGTCCAGATGGCAGGCCCGCGCGCCCCAGGCTCATGCACAACAATCCGTTTGCGCCAAGCATCATGAACGCGCCCACCACAAATGCGCCGCGCCAATATGCGGGTTTGCCCAGCCAGTTGAAATTAAATTTTTCCAGCGCCGCCAAGATGAGCATGAGCGTTGTGCCGGCTAGAAAAAATCGTGAGCCGCCCACAAACAGCGGGGGAATTTTTGTGACGGCGATCTTCATTCCTAAATATGTGCTGCCCCAAATCACATATACCAACCCGAAGCAAGTAATAGTCATGGCGACATGCGATGAAGATTTTGAATTCACCTGCAAGCCCCGCAAAATAAAGCGTATTTGGTGCGCGCTTGAGCGGATTGGTCAGGGCTATGCGCGCGCGCGTTCATTCTGAATTCCATGGTAGCGATGACTTCGATCTTGATGCAAAATTCCCTATGATGGGTGAAGGCGGATTGCCGCCTATGGTTGTGTTCATGCTTGAAAGGATCCAATGTCTTCAGTGAAATCAAACACTTCTGATCAAACAAACGCTTCCGCGCAGCCGCCCGCAACCGCGGCGCGCGCCGTGAACCCAGAAGCGGTCACGCTGTCTGGTTATGAAGTTGAGCAGCAATACGGTCCGAGCATTTCCACCACCGACGCCAAGGATGCAACCAAGCCGCACGCGCGTATTGGACAACCTGGACAATTTCCATTCACGCGCGGCGTGCATCAGACCATGTACCGAAATCGTTTGTGGACCATGCGCCAGTTCGCCGGCTTTGGCAGCGCCGACGACACCAATAAAAGATTTAAGTACTTACTGGATAATGCCAAAGGCACCAAAGCCAACACCGGTTTGTCCACCGCGTTTGATTTGCCAACGCTCATGGGTCGCGATTCCGATGATCCGTTGGCGGCTGGTGAAGTGGGCCGCTGCGGCGTTGCCATTTGCACCATTGACGACATGCACCGTTTGTACGCCGACATTCCCGTGGGCGAAGTCACCGTAAGCCAAACTATAAATGGTCCAGCGTGCGTGATTTGGGCCATGTATTTGGCCATGGCCAAACAGCGCGGCATTTCATGGGATTCGCTTGGCGGCACGCTGCAAAATGACATTTTGAAGGAGTTCCACAGCCAGAACGAATTCATTTACCCACCCGAGGCCAGCGTGAAGTTGGTGGTGGACACAATTGAATTCGCGGCGGTGAACACGCCCAAGTGGAACTCCGTTTCAATTAGCGGCTATCACATTCGCGAGTCTGGCTCCACGGCCACGCAAGAGTTGGCGTTCACGCTGCGCGACGGAATGGAATATGTGGAGGCCTGCATGAAGCGCGGCCTTGATGTGGATTCATTCGCGCCCCGATTAAGTTTCTTCTTCAATAGCCATAATGAGTTCTTTGAGGAAATTTGCAAACTGCGCGCGGCGCGGCGCATTTGGGCCAACGCCATGCGCTTCCGTTTTGGCGCCAAGCAAGAACGAAGTTGGCTTATGCGCACGCATGTTCAGACAGCGGGTTGCTCGCTGACTGAGCAACAGCCCATGAACAACATTGTGCGCGTGGCCTATCAAGCGCTTGCTGGCGTGCTTGGCGGTTGCCAAAGTTTGCACACCGACAGCATGGATGAAACTCTTGGCCTACCAACGGAGGCCGCGGTTCGCGTGGCGCTGCGCACGCAACAAATTCTGGCGCATGAAACCGGCGTGCATCGCACGGTGGATCCGCTTGGCGGAAGTTGGTTTGTGGAGGCGCTCACTGATCGCATGGAAACCGACGCCAATGAATTCATCAAGGTAATTGACGACATGGGCGGCGTGGTGGCCGGCATTCATAAGGGCTATTTCCGCAGGCAAATCGCGGAAGCCAGTTACCGCTTTGGCCAGGAAATGGAGGCCGGCGACCGCGTGATTGTTGGCGTGAACGCGTATCCAGAAGGCAACGAGGATCGCCAAATGGAGATCCTGCAAATTCCGCATGAGGTGGAGTCGCAGCAGAATGAGCGTCTTGAAAAATTCCGAAGTGAGCGCGACGCTGACTTGGCCAAGAAAGGTCTTGATGGAATTCGTGTGGCGGCGCGTGCCGGCGAGAATGTTATGCCCGCGCTTGTTGAAGCAGCGCTTGATCGCTGCACGCTTGGTGAAATGGTGCAAGCCATGGCTGATGTATACGGTCGCTACGCGGGTGGCCCTGAATGGTGATTCGATATCTTTTGACATGCGTTGTTGGCGCCATGCTTGCATTCACATGGGGCGGCATTGCGTGGGGAAATAATTTGTGGTCATGGGCCATGAAGCCAGCCGCCGCGCCAGTTGAATTGCTCAGCGCGGTGGAAATGAACATGAGCGACAGCGGCGCGCTGTTGTATCCAGGATTTCCTGTGTTGCCAGCCACGGCAACGGCCGCGGAAAAAAAAGCCAGCGAAGATGCCACCTTTGCGGCGTATAAAAAAGGTCCGGTGTTCACGGTTCTGTTTCATAAGGACGGCGCCGACATGAGCGATCCACGCGTGTTTGTGCGGGGTTTTCTGATTGAATTGTTCGCCACGGCGGCGCTGGTTGCGCTGATTGGTTTGGGTGGATCAGGCCACGGACCATTTCGAAGATTCATGGTGTTGCTGGCCGCCGTTGTATTTATGAACATGGGAGTGCATTTGGTGGCGTGGAACTTTATGTATGTGCCGATTGATTGGACGTGGGCCATGATCATTGATGGCGCGGTCACTTGGACGCTGGCTGGTGTGCCCGCGGTGATTTTTTTAAGATCAATGCGCGAAGGCGATACGCCTAAAGAATTCAAGACGACTTGAATGAACCGCGCGTGGGTGCAATTATTTTATGCAACAGACTCAACACTCCAAAGAAGGTATCGCACGCGTCATGCTTGCGGCCACAATTGGAAATGTGCTGGAGTGGTATGACTTCGCGGTCTATGGATATTTAGCCACCACACTTGGGCCACTTTTCTTTCCCAATGAAAGCCAGACGGCGCAAACACTTTCCGCATTCGCAGTGTTCGCGGTGGGCTATCTCATGCGGCCAGTTGGCGCCATGGTGCTTGGACCTATTGGTGATCGCTTTGGTCGCCGCGCCATGCTTGTGATCACCGTTCTCATGATGGGGCTTTCAAGTTTGGTCATGGGATTGCTGCCAACTTTCGCGCAAATTGGTTTGGCCGCGCCCGTGTTGATGGTGTTGTGCCGCATGGGTCAAGGCATGAGTGTTGGCGGCGAATACACCGGAAGTATGACGTATTCCGCGGAAATAGCCCCAATTCGTTGGCGCGGCACATTGAGCAGTTTTGCCACAGTGGGTTGCTTGACGGGGTTCTTGCTGGGCTCCGCAACGGATTGGATTTTAAAGGAGCAGTTTGGCGCCGCCGCGGTCAGCGCGTGGGCATGGCGCGTTCCGTTCTTGCTTGGATTACCAATCTGCGCTCTCGCTATTTGGCTGCGATCGAGTTTGCCGGAGACGCAGACTCAAGGGGCGAAAGAAGATTTAAGCGTGGGCAAGGTCTTCACGGACATCACGCGCAATTATCGCAAGGCGTTTGAAATTATTTCCATTGTCACTGGAGTGAACATTGCGTTTTATTTGTTCTTTGTGTGGGTGCCGGATTTATTGAAGCCGGGTGCTGCCAACAATGAGCCATGGGTGCAAGGCTTCAACACAATGTCAATGGCGTATCAAATTCCTTTGGTCTTGCTGGGCGGTTGGTTGAGCGATCGATTTGGTCGACGCTTGATTAGCATTATCAGCATTGTGATGTTGCTGATTGTGTCCGTGCCCGCAATGCACTTGTGTCAATCTGGAATCAAGAGCGAGTTTGCGATAGGGCAACTGCTGGTGGGAATTCCAGTTTCAATCTTGTTTGGCTTGCAGGGGGCCCTGATTGTGGAAATCACGCCCGCCGCCATTCGCTGCAGTCTTTTTAGCGTGGCATATTCGCTGGCCATCGCCCTATTTGCAGGCACTTCGCCGCTGATTGCCACATGGTTCACGGAGTCACTGAAGTGGCAGTGGGGGCCCGTGACCTATTTAATGGTTGGCTTATTGGTGAGCCTTTGGACGCTCTTCACACTGCCTGAAACGCATCGCCAGTCATTGGTTGAAGTGAATTCCACGCGCTGATGTGTTGGCGCGGGTGTGTCGCAAAGAAGGCAACTCACTGTCGTTGCGGATTCCCTACTATCTCAAACTATGGCAGCCTTTCAAAGTCCAAAGGGAACGCGCGACTTCTATCCAGATCAAATGGCGCTGCGTCGCCATGTTGAAAATATTTGGCGCAAGGCCAGCGTGGATTGCGGCTTTGATGAGATCGAAGGTCCCACCTTTGAACATTTGTCCTTGTTCACCGCCAAGAGTGGGCCAGGAATTGTCAGCGAACTTTTTTCTTTTCGCCGCGCTGGTGGCAGTGATGATTACGCGTTGCGCCCGGAGTTCACGCCCACATTGGCGCGCATGGCCGCGGCCCGCGCGGGAACATTGTCCGTGCCCACAAAGTGGTTCGCTATTCCGCTGCACTTTCGCGCGGAGCGTCCGCAGCGTGGAAGGTTGCGCGAGTTTGTGCAGTGGAATGTGGACTTGCTTGGCAGCGAAGGCGCGGCGGCCGATTGCGATGTGATTGCGTGCGCGGCGCTTGCACTTGAACGCTTGGGTTTAAAGCCCACGGATGTGCGTTTTCGCTTGGCTCATCGTGGCGCTTCCGCGGCCGTGTTGACCGCCGCGGGCGTGGCGGTGGATCACATTGGCGAAGCCTTTGAATTGCTTGATCGCCGCGACAAATTGCCGCCCGAGGAGTTTCAAACACGCGCGCTGAAGCTTGGACTTGATGATGCGGCGCAGAAAAGATTCGCCGCCATTGCTGGAACCAAGCTTCCAGTTTCGACAAGCATGATTGATGTCGCCGCGTCGCTTGGCGTGGGCGCGGATGTGCTTGCGCCGCTTGTCGAGTTGTCTGAGAAATTAAATTCGCTTGGTCTGTCAGATTGGTGCCAATGGGATTTTGGAATTGTGCGCGGACTTGCCTACTACACCGGCACTGTCTTTGAAGTGCACGAGTGCGCTGGCAAGGAGCGCGCCATCGCTGGTGGCGGGCGCTATGACGGGCTTGTTGAATTGTTTGGTGGACCAAAAATGCCGGCGATTGGTTTTGGAATGGGCGATGTTGTGCTGGGGCTTGTGTTGGCGGACAAAGGATTGCTGCCAAAAGATGGCGGGGAACTTTTGCCGCGGCCCGATGTGTTTTTAATTTCCGATGGAAGCGACGCCGCAGAAAAGGAATTGCCAAAGTTGGTCATGCAAATTCGGCGCGCGGGTTTGCACGCCCGCCACTCGTGGAAAGCCACCAAAAACGTGGGTAAATTGCTCAGCGAGGCTGGCAAGTATCGTTCGCGCGCGGCCTTAATTCTGGGCGCGGAAATGGCCGATGGCGCCGTGGCCATCAAGGACCTTGATGGAGGCGGACAACGCGTCGTGCCGCTTGCCGATGTGGTGGCGACATTGGTTGCCATGATGGCCGCGAACACATCCACGGTGTAACCCAAGGTTGATGCAATGCGCCCGCGCTTGCTTAGGGATTGGCGGCCTTGGTGAAGGCGCTTGCAAATTCTTGCGAGCTCAGCGATTCATCAAGCGCTTTCAAGCGCGCCAAACGCATGGTGGCGCGTTCATCCCAGCGATTGGCGACGCGTAAAATTTCCAGTTGGCGCAACTGGCAAAGCCACCACGCTTGGTCGCGTTGCGCGGGGTTGGGTTCATACTCTTGCCCCGCGAGCAATTGTTTATAAATGGACATGGCCTCACCAAGCGACGCGTCATTGTGCTTGGCAAATAAACATTCCGCTTTTCCCAATAATGCTTCTTTGGAATTTGGTTTCAAGGCCAGTGACTTCTCGTATGCGGTTTGTGATTTCTGAAATTCGCCTGAAAAACGCAGTAAATCCGCCATGTCAAGCCAGGCGACGGCGTCGGATGAGTTGCTCATGGAGAGCGTCTTCAAAAGTGACAACGCCGAGGCGCAAAGAGTTGCGTTGAGCGAAGGTAGGGAAGCGGGCCAGCGATCACCCTTCATCAAGGCGCGCAAGCGTCGTGCTGTCAGGCCAGCGACCAACTCTGGTTTTTTTTGATTGGCGGAGATGATTTCAGAATCTGTTGAAATATCTTTGGCAAGCGCAGCGGTTGCGGAAATTTTTGCCGACAATCGTCGAGCCATGGCTGTTGGACCAAGCGAGTCGCCATTGCTGCGCGCCAAGCAATCAAGCGCCGCTTGGGAATTACCTTTCTCGGATTCAATCCACGCTTGTGCGGCGTTCAAGCGATCGCGCAACTCCTTGACAGTGTCGGAGTCTTGGATGACCAAGATTGTCGGCGCGATATTTTCAAGCACACAAGTTCGTTGATCGGCCAATGCTTCGGTGGCTAGGACTTGTCGCTCCAGTTGCCATGCGCCAAATTCCGGATGATCTGGAAATTGGCTAGAACCCAATTGCACAGCAGTTTCCAAGCGATTTCGAGCCATTCTGTCTTGCCCATCGGCTCCCTTGTCCAGTTCGCGACTCACGCGAATAGCAAGCGCAATTGCTGCGGGACTGGAGGCGTCGCTGGCATGTTCATTGGCTAGGCGAATGGAATGGTCGGCGGCGTCACTCCAGTGATCAGCGGCCAGATCCATGCGCGTTAATGTTCGCAGAGCCGCCGCTTGAATCGTGCTCATCACGGTGGGATCGGTGGTCAGAGCCACTAGAATAGAAATTTTATCTTTGGGAGATTCGCCACGATCAACCGATTGATCCACCGAAGCGATCACGCACGTTGGATCGCGCTCTGGTAGGGGCGTACCGTCGCGCTCGATTAAAGCGAGTTTGGCAAGCACGGCATCGCGCGTCAACGAAATATCTTTTGTCGGGCTGCGGCGAATCATATCCGTCAGTGGCGCCGTCCATGCGCGTTGCGTAATTTGAACATCGTCACCCAAATCACTTAAGGCTTGCTTGCGCAAACGACACAGCAATTCCGCAACGGCAAGTTGCCGAGTGATGGATCCGGAACCTTCTAAGACAATTGCCGCATCGGCGGCTTGAGTGGGACCGCGAAGTAGGCCAGCGGCGCGCAGGGACGCCAAATCCGCGAGCGTAATCAAAGCCTCATCATTTCCAGCTTTTTGCCGTGAAAGCGATAGGTATTGATTGGCCCGCTGATCATCGCCAAGACGAGCCGCGGCCAAACCACCGTAGCGACTGACAATGCTTGTAGTGCGGTCGTCAAGTTCTGTGACAAGCGCGTCTAGCCGCGCGAGAGCCGCTTCGGCCATGGCTCGACGCTTTTGCGCGTCGAACTCAGCGGTTTCAGTGTTCAATATTTCCGCCAGCGATCTCAACAATGGAATTCGGCGGGCACGTTCCACTTGCTCAAGTTGCGCCACCAATTGTGGCGTTGGTCGGTCAGGTCCCTTGCGTGCGATGACTATAATTGCGGAGGCTTCGGCGTCCTCCGCGGCAAGCAACATTTCGCGTGAGAGCTCACGAACTCGGCGGCGAGTTTCCGGTCCAGCCACTCCAAAGAGCGCGCAATCCACATCATCGCCAGCCGGAAGCGCAACTGTGAAGCAATCTTCCGCATGATCCGCCAACCAGATTGGCCATCGACAATCATTTTTGTTGGCGGCAAGAAGACCGCGGCGTACGGAAAGAAGCTCATCAGCAGCGTTGCGTTGCGTGGGCACTGTCGGCGCAAGTTTCACCCGCTGTTTTAAATTTGCAATGCTCTCAAGAGCCGTCGCGGATGAATCGCTAGCGGTTTGCGAGGGCAAATCCGAATTCTGCGCGGCGGTATCTTGCGGGCTGGGATGAGCTAGAATCACTATAAAAAAAGCCGTAAATGCGTATTTTACACATTTCATTGCGGCCCCGCGAAGTGAATTTGGTGGTATCCCGCGCGAACCAATCCGTTAAACGCAGCCACGGCGTCATTCCAAGGCACATCCTTGCCGGGCGCCAATTCAATTGGATGGTCGCTGGGAAACAATCCGCTTGGATTCTCATTTGAATAGCGTTTGGCATTGAAGAGCACGGTGAGTTGCTCGAATGAATCGGGCTGAGACATTGGTGCGAGCACTTTGATCACAGTATGGTTGTCCTTGCGCAGCAATTCAATTCGAAGTGGTGGCTCATCCAATGCGAGGGCGGTTGGATTCACAACCGCGCCGCCGCGTTGACTTAAGTTTGTCCGCAATAATTCTTCACGGTCAAGCGTTTTAGTGGTGCACACAAAAAATACCAGTAGTAGAAATGTCACATCAATCATTGGGGTTAAATTCAGCGCTATCCCCCGGCGCGCGCGTCGCGCGGCACGTTTAGCCACGGGGGCGTCATCCGATGTCGGTTGAAATAAATCCACAGGTCCAGCGCCACGCGCTAAAAGATCCAGTGACGCCGCAATGGAAACCGATTCAGCCATCAGTATGCTCCGGTTGAACCGCCAAGCGCAACTTCACGGAGTACCCCGGGACAGCGTCGGTTGCCGCCTTTCCAACCTGCTCTAAAACAGGGGAAATATCAGCAAATGGCACATTGGCGTCGGCGCGCAAATGCACCTCAATAGTTGGTGTTTCACGAATAGCCGCGGCCACCGCGGCGCTTAAACTTGCAATACCAGCGGAGTCGGGGTTGAAGTCCATGCTAGAGAATCTCCAAGCAGTGACAATGCCCTTGTCATTAGTAATGGCGTTCATGACAAGCCGCGGTTCATTGCGCGGCGGCGCGGCGGCGCTTGGCGCTGGGGCAGGCAAATTCATTTTTACAAAATCAGATATTCCAATTTGGGACACCAGCGCAAAAAAAACAATCAGCAACATGGACATGTCAATCAGCGGCGTGATAGCCGCCTCAAGTCTCGCTGGCCCACGCGCGAACACGCTTTTCATGTGGCCGACTCCAAGTGCGCGGCGCGTTGACCCATGCTTGAGTTGCCGCGCGCGTGCGGCGTGGCAAATCGACTGATAGAAGTTTCAACGCGGCGCACGGATTCAAGCGTGGCGGCGTCCACATTGTTGCGTATGGCGGCGTACGCCGTCAATGCGGGAATAGCAATGAGCAGTCCCCAAAATGTGGTGACCAACGCCGTGCCAATTCCAGAAGCCAATGTCACGGGGTCAGCGGTTCCGCCAGTGTGGGCAATGGCCTGAAATGCCACAATCATGCCATAAACAGTGCCAAATAGACCAATCATTGGACTGACTTGACCAAGCACATTCAAGGTTTCCAAAGTGCGAAATCTTTTCACCGCAACCTCTTCACCCGTTTGTTCGGCGGCGCGCAACATACTGGAATGTCCCGCATGCGCTTGACGCAATGCGGCGCTTAAAATTTTACTGTAGTCGCTAGCTTCGACTGCAGACAATTCAACCACTTCTAAATGCTCGCCACCTTCAAGCAATCGCTCCATCTCCTCCGCGAATTGCTCTGGCAGAATACGTCGTCGCTGATTGCGCGTCCACAAAGTTGAAATCAAGGACACATTCACCACGCTCAGCAAAATTAAAAGCCAAATCATGCTGCTTCCAATCCACTCAATGTGGCTTGTGCCATTCACCGAGGTTTCCATGGTCACAAAGAAAATATTTCCATAGCCCTCCGCCAATGTATGGGTTGTTGGAACAAGCGGTGCTAGAACGAATATGGCCAGATTTTTTTTCATAATAAGTTCCTAACGGTTATCAAGACCAAGGTCCTGTCGTGTGATGTTAATGAAACCATTTTCGCCACCATGGTCCTTAGCAATTCGTTGCAACGTTCCAAGTGGATCGGGATCAAGAAATTGAATGCATTGCACGCGAGTCAGGCGCCGACCGGTTGCGGAATCAACAGGATTTAAGCGCTCAAGTGCCGCAAGAAGAGCCAACTCTGACATTTCAAATTCGCCCGCGCCAGTGATGTCCGAAGACAGCAGGAAAATAATTTCCGGGTGCATGGCCATAGCCGCCTCAAAGGCCACAATGGGATTGGATCGTCCTGACGGAATCATTTTGGACTCGATCCATTTCATGGTCTCGCTCACTCGTTCAGGTGTGGCGGATTGCAAATTGCCGCCAGGGGGAACAGTGATCGCCTCGCCGCGCTGGAAAAAAATAACGCCAAAGCTTTGGCGCGGATCTAGTCGCCGCAAACTTTTCCGAAGTTCCTCAATGATCAGCGGAAACGTTCCAACCAAACTTCCACTAGCGTCCACCACATACACCACGCGCCGTGCGTTGCTGGCTTTCAGTCCCGCAAAATTAATTGTGACGGAGGTTGGGTTGTCGCTGAATTTTCCAAACTCGTACGCCGCCAACGACCGCGGCGCTTGTAATTGTCGCACGGCAATCAACGCCTGTTCGGCGGAGCTTTTCAATGTTTGCGATTGTGTCAGGGATGTGTCGCTCGCCTCCGAAGTCGAAGGAAGTTTGGCCGCATGGCGGAAATCAGTTGCGCCGCTGGCTAGGGATTCAGCCACAAGATCAACCGTAGGCGCGTACACCGGACGCTCAAAATCAAGAACAAGCGTTGGTGGCACCACCGGCTTGCGCGCAAATTCAACCGCGGTTGCGGCTGCGGCAATGACCAATCCCGCCACAATTCCATGCGCGCTTAATGAAGCTATCCACGCTAAAATACTGTAAAATGAAGGGCTTTCAAGCGGCCGGCCCCCAAACTTTCGAATTGCTTGCGCCATGCTTAGGGAGTTTGTGCCGCCCTTGTTGAGGTCGTGATTCGCAATCGGTGTTTCCATGTGTTCAATCCGCGTCGTGCTTGGCGAAAAGAAGTCGGTCAAGCGAGAAGCGACCCGCGCCAGTCAATAACAAACTGAGGGACAACAATACCGCCGTCAAAGCGGTGGAGAATTCGTGCATTGTCTCCACGCGCCAATCCCAAGGCAAGGCGGCGCGCAGTTGCGGCCATGTCATAAGCCAAATATGCAAGCCACTAGCTATAAAAAGTAACAGGGCAAACCAACGCGTGAACAAACCAGCCAGCAAAATAATTCCACCAACCAATTCTGCGATGGCGCAGACCCAGCCAACGATCAGCGGTTGTGGCACTTTAGAATCATCCAGCCGCAGAATGAACTGATTCAGGTTGCGCATTTCGGTGCCGTCCGTGCATGATTTCTCTGAGGCATCCTTTTTGTCGCCATCTTCATTTGCCGCGGCGCTGGGAGATTCCACACGCCATGCGACGGACTTTATTTTCTCCACGGAATTTTCCATCATCTTCACGGGCGTGCCCATGGACTCAATGCGCGCTACTTCCTCGTTGGTGAAAGGAGAGGTGCGAAAAATAGAGACATAACCCAAGGGAAGAACAATTACCGCTAAAACAATTCTTTCGAAGAGCGGGGCGAGTTGAAGCGACGCATTATGACTTAGGCTCATAGATTAATTCTGCCGATGAAAGGGGCTGTAGTTGTGCGAAGCAAACACAATATCAATGCTATCGTCAAGATTGGCATTAAGCGGCGGCAAGAAGCGGTGATAGGATTCGAAACTCATTCGCCGCGGGTGTGGCGGAATTGGCAGACGCGCTGGATTTAGGTTCCAGTGGGCTTAAACCCGTGCAGGTTCGATTCCTGTCACCCGCATTGAATGAATGGTTGCTGAAATAAAAACATGGCTACCGCCCACAACAATTCTTGGAAGCCAGAGAGTTGGAAAAACTTTCCCGCCGATCAGCAGCCGCGCTACACCAATGACAGGGCTCTTGAACACGCGTTGACGGAGTTGTCGCAGTTACCGCCACTGGTGACCAGTTGGGAAATTGAATCGTTGAAGTCGCAAATTGCCGACGCCGCGGAGGGCAAGCGATTTTTATTGCAGGGGGGCGACTGCGCGGAAATGTTCGACGAGTGCCGCAGTTCCATCATTGCGGCCAAACTAAAAATTCTGTTGCAGATGAGTTTGGTGTTGACGCATGGTGGCGGCCGCCCCGTGATTCGCGTGGGGCGCTTCGCGGGTCAATACGCCAAGCCGCGCAGCGATGACTTTGAAACCCGCGGCGATTTGAAATTGGATTCCTACCGCGGCGACCTGGTCAACGGCCTGGAGTTTCATGAGCACTCACGCACGCCAGATCCGCACCGTTTGATCGACGCCTATAGCCGCTCCGCGCTCACGCTAAATTTCATCCGCTCGCTTGTGGACGGTGGCTTCGCTGATTTGCACCATCCGGAATATTGGGATTTGGATTTTGTGAAGCACAGTCCTTTGCGCGACGAATATCAGAAAATGACGCGGGAAATAGGGCAAAGCCTGCGATTTATGGAAACGCTCGCCGGCGCGCCCGTGCATGAAATGCGCCGCGTGGATTTTTTCACCAGCCACGAAGGTCTGGTGCTTCCATATGAACAGGCGCAGACGCGGCAAGTTCCCCATCGCCAAGGTTGGTGGGATCTTTCCGCGCACATGCCTTGGATTGGCTATCGCACCGCGGTGCCTGGCAACGCGCACATTGAATTTTTCCGTGGCATACAAAATCCAATCGGCGTGAAAGTTGGTTCGGGCACCAAGGAAAGCACGCTGCTTGAAATTATTCACGCGTTGAATCCAACCAATGAACCTGGTCGGCTTACGCTTATTCATAGATTTGGCACGCATGAAATTGCAAAATGTTTGCCCGCGCTTATTGACGCCGTGGCCAAAAGTAAGGCGCGCGTTCTGTGGGTATGCGATCCAATGCATGGCAACACGCAGACCGTCACACTGAACAGCGGTCCGCAAGCCGGCGCCAAAGTGAAGACACGAAAGTTCGCGCACATTCTGACAGAGATTGAGCAATCGTTTGAAATTCACAAACAGAAATCAAGCGTGCTTGGTGGAGTGCACTTTGAATTGACCGGCGAGAATGTCACCGAGTGCACTGGTGGAGCGCGCGGTTTAAGCGACAATCAATTGATGCAGACCTATCGCAGCCGAGTGGATCCGCGTTTGAATTACGAGCAATCGTTGGAGATGGCCATGTTGGTGGCGCGCCGACTAGACCACTAACTGGTCCACTTCTCCATAGATTTGCTCCACATTCAACGCAAGCACCAACCCTCATTGCGCAATTCGGTTATAATCCGCCACTTCATGCCCCAAAAACGCCGCGTTGTCATCACTGGAATTGGCACCACTTCCGCGGTGGGCGTTGGCACGGAATCTATATGGAATGCCCTGATTTCTGGGCAATCTGGCGCCAAGTTGTGCCACACATTCGACATGAGCGGTTTTTCCTGTCCGTTCGTGGCGCAGTTGGCCGCGGATCAGTTGGACATTAAGCAATTTGTTCCCAAGAGTTACCGCAAAGCCACCAAGGTCATGGCGCGCGACATTGAACTTGCTGTTGCCGCGGCGCATGAAGCCGTGAATGACTCGGGACTTGTCACCAAGTCGCATGAAGCCGCCGATGGCAAAATCACACTGCCTGCCAATCGAATGGGTTGTCAGATTGGCGCGGGTTCAATTGCTGCGGAGGAAAATGAATTGACCGTGGCGTTCGCGTCCAGTCAAACCGCCGATGGAGAAATTGATTTGAGTGCCTGGGGTTCCGGCGGAATGAACAATATCACGCCGCTGTGGATGTTGAAATATTTGCCCAACATGTTGGCGTCGCATGTCTCCATTATTCATGATTGCCAAGGTCCATCCAACACCATCACCTGCGGCGAGGCCAGCGCCTTGTTGTCCATTGGCGAAAGCATGCGCGTGATTGGTCGCGCTGCCGCCGACTGCTGCTTGTCGGGTGGCGTTGAAAGCAAAGTGAACTTGATGGGCGTGCTGCGCCAATTTTATTCCAAGCGCTTGGCCACGGCGTCGCTTGGCGACGATCCATCGACCATTATTCGTCCATTTCATCCCAGCGCGACTGGTGGCATGGCTGGCGAGGGCGGCGCCATTTTGGTGCTTGAAGAATTGGAAAGCGCGCGCGCCCGTGGCGCCAAAATTCAGGTTGAATTGGCTGGTTTTGGCGCCAGTCAAAGTTTTTGCCAAGACACCGTTGGCATTGGCGTCGAGGCGGATGGCGCTGGAATTGCGCAGGCCATTGAGTGCGCGCTGCAAGAGGCCGGCGTGAAGCCCGCCGATGTGGACGCGATTGTTCCCTTTGGTTGCGGAGTGCCGGACATTGACGCCAGCGAAGCCGCGGGCTTGCGGAAAGTTTTTGGCGAGCGCGTTTCAAAAATTCCATTGGTCACCATTTCAACGGTCACTGGAAATTGCGGCGCTGGTTTTGGCGCAATCGCCGCCAGCGTTGCGGTGCAATGTTTGCGCGCGCAACAATTGCCGGCGCGCATTCAAGGTGGCAAGAGCGGCGAAAGTGTTGGCGGCGTTGACGGCGCCAGCATTGGCGCGCGCGACGCGGTGTTGAACACCATCGTTGTCACCACCACAAGTTTGGGCGGACAAAATGCCGCCATTGTTCTGCGGAGGATTTCATGAGCGAGCCACGCGTGGTTGTCACGGGCATGGGTTGGGTCACCAGCCTTGGCCACACGGTCGACGGTGTGTGGAAGCGCCTTATGAATTCTGAAAGCGGCATGGCGCCCATCACGCATTTCAAGGCCGCCACATTTCCAACTTCATTCGCCGCCGAGGTGAAACCTGACTTTGATTACCGCACATTCTTGAACGATCCAAAGGTCCACGCCACCACGGCCCTGAACGCGCAGTTTGCCTTGGGCGCCGCGCGACAAGCTTGGAATCAAGCTGGTTTTCACACACATCCGCCCAAGGACCCGCGGCGCGTTGGCCTGTATTTGGGCGCCGGTGAAGGCGTTCTTGACTTTGATAATTACGCCGGCGCGTTGATCTCCGCGTGGGACGCCACCACGCAAAAAGTGGACGGTGTGCGCTGGGCCAAGGCCGCGCTTGCGCGTCTTGAGCCCTTGAAAGAAATAGAGCAAGAGCCAAACATGTCGCTGGCGCACTTGGCGCGCGAGTTTGGAATTCGCGGACCCGCGTCCAATTGTTTAACCGCCTGCGCCGCCAGCACGCAGGCCATTGGCGAAGCCTTCAGCATGATCCGCCGCGGCGACGCCGACATCATGATGTCGGGTGGAACACACACCATGATTCATCCGCTGGGCGTGACGGGTTTCAATCGACTGACCGCGTTGAGCACTTTCAAAGGCGATCCAACAATGGCAAGCCGTCCATTTTGCATGAGCCGCGACGGCTTTGTCATGGGCGAGGGCAGCGGCATGGTGATACTTGAAAAACTTGAGCACGCAATTGCGCGTGGCGCCACGCCGCTTGCGGAAGTGATTGGCTACGGTTCCAGCGCCGACGCGTTTCGCATCACCGACATTCAGCCCGAGGGTCGCGGCGCCGCGGCCGCCATCAACGCCGCTTTGCAACAAGCCCAAATTGATCCCGCCGCCGTTGGTGCAGATGGGCGCCCGCTTATTCATTACATCAGCGCGCACGGCACGGGCACCAAGGAAAATGATTCCATTGAAACGCGCGCCGTGAAAGTGGTTTTTGGCGAGCGCGCCAAGCACATTCCAATGAGCAGCATTAAGAGCATGATGGGCCACTTGATCGCCGCCGCGGGCGCGGTGGAATTCATGACATGCATTCTTGCGATTCAGCACGGAATGTTGCCGCCCACGCGCAATCACAATGATCCAGATCCCGCACTGGACCTTGACTATGTTCCAAATGTCGCGCGCAAATGCGCGGTTGATACTTGCATTAGCAATTCATTTGGCTTTGGCGGGCAAAATGATACTCTTGTGGTCACGCGTTACAAAGCTGGTTAGGTTGTTTCTGGGTTGATGCATGACAAACATGATCGAGAGTGAAGTATTTCCAAAGCCGCTTCGTCGACGCAGATGGATTGTAAAATTCACCTTGCTGTTGTGCTTTCTTGCGACGGTTTTTGTATTGTCAAAGCGCTCGCCTTCATGGTTCAACCATCAATTCACCAGCGACGCGCAAATGGAAAGCCGCAGCGCGGATTTTGAGCAAGGTCTTGCCGCGCAATTCACCAAGGTGCGCGGGCAAGATTCCGCGTGGTCTATTCGTATTCCAGAAAAAGACATGAACGAATGGCTGACCTCGCGCCTGCCCAAGTGGCTGGAGCATCAAGGCAAAAGCGATCAAGAATGCAACCGTAAAGTGCAAGTGCGCTGCCGCGAGGATCACATGGACATAGCGGCGGAAAATTCCTGGTCGGTGGGAGTGCTTGAGTTCACGCCAAAGATGCAATCCACCACCAAAGACAACAGCACTGTTGAAACATTGAATGTTGCGCCCACATCCGCTGCCATTGGTTGCATGCCCATTCCAACATTTATTATTTCCACATTTGTCCCCACGGACATCTTTGAATCGCTGAACAGTTCCCAGTTTCGCCTTGCCGACGGCCGCCGCGTGCAGGTGAAAGATATTGAAGTGTTGCCCGGAGAAATCCGCATGCAACTGGAAACATCGCCCGCCAAAAATTAGGCTTTGAAAACTTTCAAACTGGGCTTTCAAACTGGGCTTTCAAACTGGACTGTCAAACTGGACTGTCAAACTGGGCTTTCGAACTGGGCTTTCGAACTGGGCTTTCGAACTGGGCTTTCGAACTGGGCTTTCGAACTGGGCTTTCGAACTGGGCTTTCAAACTGGGCTTTCGAACTGGGCTTTCAAACTAATCATTTCATGGGCAAGATCGGATAACTACAAATAACTAATTTTAGTTGCCGTGCATGCAACCACTTACAGCTCTTCTGCGGATATGTCCTTGGAAACACCAACAAGTGAATCCGACATTGAGGTGAGGGAAAAGAGAGGGCGATCGCCATGTCTGGCGCGAGCCGATTGTGGGAATTGGGAACAAATATTGCAGGGATTTGAGGGGAAAGGAAACGCCATGAGCAGGTTTGAGTTGTCCCATGGTTTGGCGCCGCATTGGTCGCTAGCCCGACAATGCAAGCCATTCGCAGGCAACTTGGCTTCAGAAAACTGCAACTAGTCACTCCCCCGTCGACGTATCCGTGGCTAAACCCGCGGACGCGTTTTTTTTTGTTTACTAGACTCTCACCTCCGCAAGTCCCACAGAAATTCAACATATGCCACAGCTCACCATTAACGGCAAGACATGCTTCTTTGAAAAGGGCGAAACCATTTTGCAAGCGGCGCTTCGACACGACGAGGAGATTCCGCATTACTGCTACCACCCCGGACTTTCCATCGTGGCCAACTGCCGCATTTGTTTGGCGGAAGTGTGGAGCCCCGATCCAAAGACTGGCGCATTGCGCGCGGGCAACAAATTATTTCCAACGTGCCAAACGCCGGCGGTTGAAGGCCAAGTGGTGTACACCGATTCGCCTAAAGCGGTGGGCAATCAAAAAGCCATCATGGAATTTTTGCTCATCAATCATCCGGTGGATTGCCCAGTGTGCGACCAAGCGGGCGAGTGCCATTTGCAGGATTACAGTTATCAATATGGCCGTGGCGAGAGCCGCTTCAAGGAGGCCAAGAACAAGCGCCCCAAGAAAGATGTTGGCCCGCACGTTCTTTTGTACAGCGATCGTTGCATCATGTGCACGCGTTGTGTTCGCTTTACGCGCGAGGTCACAGGCACCGGCGAGTTGCTTGTGGATGGCCGCGGCAGCAGTGAAGAGATTGATGTTTTCCCCGGCATCGCGCTGGACAATGAACTCAGCGGCAATGTGGTTGATATTTGCCCCGTGGGCGCGCTGCTTGACAAAGATTTTCTGTTTCAACAACGCGTGTGGTTCTTGAAGAAAACCCCAAGCATTGATGGCATTACCGCAAGCGGCGACAACATCAGTGTGGAGCACAATGAAGGCGTGATCTACCGCGTGAAGCCGCGCGACAACATTGAAGTAAATAAGTGGTGGATTACCGACGAGGTTCGCTACGGCTGGAAGTTTGTGCACAGCGAGAACCGTTTGAAGTTGCCCGCGATCAAGGGTCGCGCCGCCTTTGTAGCCGATGACGCCGCCGTCGCATGGAGCGACGCGTTGAGCGCCACCATGAACACGCTTGAAAGCGCCGCCAAGAATGGTGGCCGCCTTGGTTTAATGGTCAGTCCAATGTTGACGTGCGAGGACGCGTACTTGTTGGCAACAACAATTCTTTCCATTGATGCGCAAGCGGAACTTGCCGTTGGTCCAATTCCTGTTTTAGGTCAAGACAAAACATTCCCAGGTGGCTTCACCATGTACGCCGAGAAGGCGCCCAACGCGCGCGGAGTTCGCCGCGTGTTGGAGGCGCTTGCCAAGGGTCGCAAGGTTCATGACGCCGCCAGTTTTGAAAGCGCCGCAAAGTCCAAGGCCATTGCCGCCGCGGTGGTCACCGGAAATTATCCAAGCGAATGGGTTCTGCCGTCGCTGCACAGCGCGCTGAGCAATGTGAAGTTGATCGTGATTGACACCATGCCAAGCGCGTTGACGGACAAGGCGGAAGTTGTGTTGCCTGGCGCGACATGGACTGAAAAAGCCGGCACCTTTGAGAACGCTAAAAATCGTCTGCAAGGCTTTGAACGAGCCATTTCCACGGTTGATTTTGCCAAGGGCGAAAGCCAAATCGCGCTGGACCTGCAGGCCGCGCGCGCGGGCGTGAAGTCCAAGGCATTTGACGCCGCCACCACCCGCGTCGACATGGCGCGCGTGGCTGGCTTGGAGCGATTCACCACGGATCTTCATGCGCCGCCAAAACCTGCCAAGGTTGCGGGCGACATGGTGCTGATTGAAATCTAAATTCCCACCGGGCGAATCGAACGCACGTGGTTGAGCGACATCCAATTCGCGAAGTGTGGGCGCAGGCGTGGCCAAGTGTTCTGACCATGGTCAGCTACACCATGATGCAGTTTGTGGATTCGCTCATGGTGGCGCAAGTGGGACCAGTTGAAATGGCGGCGCAAGGCAACGGCGGCATCTGGAGTTTTGTTCCGCTGGCGTTTTTGTTTGGCGTGTTGAGCATGGTGAACACATTCACCGCGCAAAATGTTGGCGCTAGTCGGCGCGAAGAAATTGCGCGCTTCGCGTGGACTGGTTTTTGGTTTTCACTTGTGGTGTGGGTGGTGATCATGTTGCCGTGGGCGGCGTGCTTGCCCATGGTGTTTCAATATTCCGGGCACTCGCAAAAACTGCTCACGCTTGAAACTCAATACGCGGTCACGCTTGTGTTGGGTTCGCTCTTCGCGCTCACGGGCAAGTGCATGAGCAATTTCTATTTTGGGTTGCAACGGCCAAGGGTGATCGCCGTGGCGGCGCTGGCAGGCAACGTGGTGAATATTGTGCTGAATTATGTGCTTATTTACGGGGAAAATGGCTTGCCTTCCATGGGGTTGCCGGGCGTTGCCGGCGTGCCCGCGCTTGGCGTGTTGGGCGCGGCCATTTCCACGGTGTGCGGCACGATCGCCGAGGTCGCCATTCCGCTGGCACTGTTTTTCTCGGCGCGCTTTGCCAAGGACCACGGCGTCTGGCAATCTTGGCGGCCATCGCTTGGTGACTGCAAAAAACTTTTAAGAGTTGGCTGGCCCGTTGGAATTCAATTTGGAAATGAGATTGTCTGTTGGGCGATTTTCATGACGGTGTTGGTTGGAAAGTTTGGCGAGATCCATCTCACCGCGGGTTGGGCCACTTTGCGTTTCATGCATTTGTCATTCATGCCAGCGGTTGGTTTCAGCGTGGCCACCACGGCGCTGGTTGGAAAATATATGGGAGCGGGGCGGGCAGACCTTGCGTCCAATCGCGCGCACTGGGCGTTGTTGATGGCCACCATCTATATGACGCTGTGCGGATTGGCCATGGCCATCTTTCGCGCGCCGCTTATTTCACTTTTTACTTCCACCACGGATGCCGCCAACACCGCCGAAATTATTCGCATTGGTTCCATGCTCATGATCTGCGCGGCTGTGTTTCAAACCTTCGACGCCATTGGAATTGTCTACAACGGCGCCTTGCGCGGCGCGGGCGACACGGTGGTGCCGGGTCTGTACACCATTGCCTTCAACTGGATATTTATTGTGCTTGGCGGATGGCTCTTTGTTGTCTTATGGCCGGCATTGGAGAGTCTGGGCCCTTGGATTGCCTCGGCTATTTATATTATTGTGTTGAGCGTGTTTCTCACCAAGCGCTTTGAAGCTGGGAGCTGGAAGCGAATTCGCCTCTTGGAAACAAACCCCATTCATGGGTAGACTGCCCGACCACCTTTTATCACTACTTTTACAACTGGAGATGTATGTTAAACACAGGCCTTGATACCGTTCTCGCCGCCACCACCGATCCCGCCGCTTCACAAGTTTTTATGAAGCAGGCCAAGGCTTTCGAAGCCGACGCCAAATTCTTTGAGGCGCTAGAGGCCTACAAGAACGCCGTCAAGGCCAATCGCACCGCCACCACGCTGTTCAATGTGGCGCGCATGCAAGACCACTTGGGTTACGACGATGACGCCATGCGCAGTTACGAGGAGTGCACGCGCATGCCAAATCCTCCGGTCAATGCGTTTCTAAATCTTTCAGTTTTATTGGAGGACGCGGCGCAATTCACGCGCGCCAGCAAGTTGATCCTGAAGGTGCTTGAGGCCAATCCAAATCATCCGCGCGCCAAGTTGTTCATCCGCGATGTGCAAGCCAGCAAGAACATGTTGTACGACGAGGAACTTGCGCGCTTGAAGGGCCGCGAAGAAGCCATGTTTGAATTGCCAGTCGCGGAGTTTGAGCTTTCCATCCGCGCGCGCAATTGTTTGAAGAAGATGAACATTCGCACGCTTGGCGATTTGCTTCGCATTGGCGAGGCTGAGTTGCTTTCGTACAAAAATTTTGGCGAGACCAGTTTGGTAGAGATCAAGCAAATGCTCACCGCACGCGGTCTGCGTTTGGGTCAACAACTTGATCGCGGCCACTATGACAAGGTGCGCGGCGAAGTTCTTGAGAAGATGAAGGGCACCGTTGCCGATGGCGTGTTGGGTCTCACCGTTGGCACGCTGAATTTGGGAATTCGCAGTCGAAAAGCCTTGCAATTGCTAGGCATTCAAACTGTGGGCGACCTGGCCGCGCGAACCGAAGCCGAGTTGATGGGCGTGAAGAATTTTGGCGCCACAAGCTTGGTTGAAATTCATGAGCGTCTTGCTGAACACGGTCTCGCCTTGCGAACACTTGAGTGAGGTCGGGCCGCTTGAGGCGGCGAAGGAGCCTCAATGGCGGTGAACTCTGGATGGCAAGCACCAACAAACGCCGCTCGTTTTTTTGCCACGCTTGCGGCGGTTGTGCTTGTTGCGTGGGGATACATGACTATTCCAAGCGGTTGTGAAACGCCAAGCGCTTCTCGATCGCGCACTGTGTTGCCAGGAAGTCCGCTGGAAAAAAAATCTGACGGTATAAGCGTGGTTGGCGCGGACACACCACGCACCGTCAGCGACATTATTGAAAAACCAACGACGCCACCGCCGCAAGAGCGTCCGTTTCCACCAACGGGCCAGCTCAACATTCGCGTGCGCGTTGCGGCGTTGCGTGGCGAGCCGGTGCAACTGACGCATTCAACTGGTTGGCTTTGGCTTAAAGGCGAGAGCATGCAATTGGGCAGAACCTTTCGCGCGCCAATTGCCGTATACCCGACGACTGATGGTTGGAGAATTGTGGAGGCCAACGGCACCACGCAAGCCAGCAACTTTCGACTGAAGGAGACCGGCGCGCTGCAAGTGCAGGCTCTACAAAATGCGCGCGGTGAAATTCAGTTTGACGGCAATTCGTATGTGGGCAATGTCAACATTGTGCGGCGCGCGGATGTGGATGAAAACGCCTCGGATTTGGTGTTTATTGTGCCGCTGGAACAGTATTTGCCTGGCGTATTGGCCAAAGAATTGTTCAAGGGGTGGCAAGCCAATACGTATCAAGCGCAAGCCATTGCCGCGCGCAGTTATGCCGTCTGTGAAATGGAGTGGTGGAGAAATCGCCGTCACTATGACGTGGTCGCTGGTCAAGCCAGTCAAGCGTGGGTTGGCGCCACAAGTGACGCCAAAAGTTTGGACGCGGTGGCCAGCACGCGCGGAGAATATCTTGTGTTTGATGGACGCGTTGTGCCCGCGTACTACTCCAGTTGTTGCGGGGGCTTGCCTTCATCCGCGGTTGACTCCATACGCGATGGAACATGGACGCAAATTGCTCCATTGAATGTGACGGAGAGGGGCCGCCGTACCCAATGTTGTGAGAAGGCGCCAACCGCGAATTGGCAAGTGTCATTTGCAATTTCAGAAACGGCGGAGCGCATGAACGAGTGGGCCAAACAAAACGGTCGAAAAGATTTGGGCCCAATGAATGGCATTAAAACCTTTGTCGTGGGCGATCGAAATTCCGTTGGGCGCTCAATGTCTTTTTTTATCACCGATCGAAATGGAAAGCGTTTCATTTGGGACGCAGGGGATTTTCGCGTGGCAATGAATGCCGGCGCCGACAGTTCACGCGATTCTTTGAAATCATCCGCGCTTGTTCCACGCATGGACAGCGGCCGCTTGATTTTCGACGGACGTGGCCACGGGCATGGCGCTGGAATGTGTCAATATGGCGCCGAATTCATGTCTAAAAATGGTAAATCGGCGCAATCCATTTTGGAGCGCTATTACCCAAGCGCAACTCTTGTCACCATGCCAGAAATATCCAGCGAAAACGTTTCAAGCGCGGCGTTGGTGCCCTCGCCCAAACCATAAAGCACATAAGGATTCAACCGTGTTCACAGGACTTGTTCAACATATGGTGGCCGTGAAAAACTTGGAGACGTGCGCGCACGGAAAAAGATTGGTGTTGAGCGCGGGTGAGTGGCCAGGCAATGCAACCGTGGGCGAAAGTATTTGCGTGGACGGATGTTGTTTGACGGTGGTGGACTCGGCTCGCGGAGAACTTGCATTCGACGTGGTCGCGCAAACATTGCAGCACACCACCATTGGTGAATTACGCGCGGGCGACATGGTGAATGTGGAGCGGGCCATGCGCGCGGACTCGTTGGTGGGTGGACATTTTGTTCAAGGTCATGTGGACACGACCGCCAAGATTCTTGAAGTGGACCGCGCCAATGGACAATGGCGCACGCGCATAGAGGCTCCTGTGTCAATCGACCATTTTTTGCATGAGCGTGGCAGCGTGGCCGTGGACGGCGTGAGTTTGACCATTGCCACCAAAGGCGCCGGCTGGTTTGAAGTCGCGTTGATTCCAGAGACTCTTTCCAAGACAACATTGGCGCGGCGCTTGCAAGGCTCGCGGGTGAATGTGGAGGCGGATTCCATGGCCAAGGCCGTCGCCGCGGAGGTTGCGCGGCAAATGCAAAGACTGTGAATATCCGCTGATTCAATGCAGAAATCACAGTGATTTGAATACGCCAGCCAAAATAATATTTTGAATGTTGGCGCGCCTACGAAACTTTGAACACAATCATGGTCAAGTCATCGGCGGGAGCGTCCGCGTTTTTTGCGCCAAGGGCTTGTTGATCAAGCCGCCGTTCCATGTGCTGAATGATGGCCACGGGTTCATTCATGGAAAGCAACGCTTTAAACTCCTGCATATAGCGCGGCGGAATTTCGTTTGGCGAACTTTGTTTTTTTGGTGGATCGGAAAACGCAAACTCAAATCCATCTGAATACAGAAGCACGCGGTCGCCAGCATGCAGTTGAACTTCTTGCTCGGACCATTCCACGCCCTCAAACACTCCAATCAAACCGCCCGAACTGTGGACTATTTCCATGGATTTATTTCCCCGCATGATGATGGCAGCGGGATGACCCGCTATGGACAAGCGCATGATGCGCGTGCGCAAATCAATGATGCCGTAAATGGCAGAGGCGAAGCGCGTGGTGTTGCCTTGGCGCGCCAAGAGTTCACGGTTCACGCATGCCAACGCCTCGCTGGGTTGGATAATTCGATAGGTTTTCCCCGTTATTTCCTTGGTTGGAAGCCCGCGGGCAATGACCATGGTCAACAACGCCGCGGGCACGCCGTGGCCAACCGCGTCGGCAATGAATAATCCAACATGATGCTCATCCAAGCGGCGCACATCGTAAATATCGCCACTGACATAGTTCATGGGGCGCCACAAAGCGGCGACCGTGCCGCCGGAAAAACTAGGTAATTTCTTGGGCAGAAACTCGCGCTGCACTTGACCCGCGAGATGCAGTTCGTCTTGCATACGCGTGACTTCGCCCAACAACTTATCCGTTTGCTTTGCCGCGCCAAGGCTGGCATTTCGAAGCGCGTCAACTTCCGATTGCCGCGAAAGTAAACCCCGCAGCATTGCCGCAATGATTTCTGGAGGCTCACTTATTGGCAACAAGTTCCACGAGTTGCGCTGCGATGCGGGCGCCGATTGGGCGTCGGTCAACATTAAAATGGGAATGTTTCGCTTCTCCACGGCATCAAGCAGGTCGGTAAGCCCCGATGAATTATCGTGGCGGCTTAAACAAATCACGACCGCGTGAATATGCGAGTTCAACATGGAGGATGCGTTGCGGATAGACACGCGCTCAAATGTGGCGCGGCCATGAAGAAGGCCACTCAATGCGTTTGTCAGAGCAGTCGCCTGCGCTGTGCCAGAATCACCCACCACAAAAAGAACTCGAAGTGATTGGTGCGCGGCAGGGGCGTCGTCTTGGTCCAACATGACTGGTAAGTTTAGCGGCGATTATTTTTGGCTTGTTTTAAGCCACATGCACGCCGTAGGAATGAGTAAAATAACCCACGGCATGAAAAAACTTTCTCAGCGTCAAGTCGATACCCGCTTGGCAAAACTTGTTCAATGGAGTCAAAACGGCGACGCCATTCAACGCACATTTCAATTTGAAAATTTCGTGGGCAGCATGCGTTTTTTAAACGCCGTCGCCGAAGCCGCTGAACGCGTTCAGCATCATCCAGATATTTTAGTTCGATGGAACAAGGTCACATTGACGCTGTCCACACATGACGCCGGCGGAATTACGGAGAAGGACATGGCATTTGCCACCAACGCCGATCAAATTTCCGGGCTGTCTTCGGAGTAATCGCCCAAGGACCGACGAACCAAGTTGGCGCGGCTGAGACGTCCCATTTCTTCTTTCACAGCGAACGGATCCAATTGCGCCAGGTGCGCCGGTTGCACTTGCAGCAACAGTTGTTCCACGCACTCAATGTTGAGATTGTGCAACATCCCCGTGCAAATTCCAAAGCGTAATGTGGAGAGCAACTTTGTGGCCTCCTCCGCGCCAAGTAAACGCGCGACTTTCAGCGTGGCGCGGGCGCGGTAGACCTTGTCCTCTATCAGTGGACGATTTTTTTCAAGCAACATTTGGCGCGCAGTGCGCTCGTAGTCCACCAACTTTGGAATCACTTCATCACGGAAATGCTGCAGCAACTCCTCCTCGGACGCGCCCAGCGTGACTTGGTTGCTTACTTGGTAAAAGTTTCCAATGGCGTGGGTGCCCTCGCCGTAATAGCCGCGCACCGCCAAATGCAAATCTTTCGCGGCGCGCTTCACGCGCTCGAGCTCGCCGGAATAACGCAACGCCGGCAAATGCAACATTGCGCCTAGACGAATTCCACATCCAACATTGGTTGGACACGCGGTCAAGTATCCCCAGCGTTGATGAAATGCGAAGTCAACGGTTTCCTCCAGCGCTTGATCAAACGAATGCGCCAGCTCAAAGGCCTCGTTCATTTGAAACCCCGGCAAAATACTTTGAATGCGAAGATGATCTTCCTCATTCACCATAACGCCAAGCGATTCACTGCGGCCAAGACCAAGCGCGCGCGGCAATGGACTTTCGGCGAAATTTTTGGACACCAAGTGGCGCTCGACCAAAAGTTGGCGCTCTTGCATCGATGCCTGATTCATGTTCACCCACGCCAAGCCATCTGGAAACGAGCCACCAAGCGGGGCATGAGTGACCATTTGTAAAACTTCTTGGCGTTGCGAGTCCGAAGCGCGTCCAGTGAAGGGAAATCCCGCCAGATTTCGCGCCACACGAATACGCACGCTCACCACCACATCAGCGTCAGGGCTTGAATAAATTGGAATCTGCTCACTCATGCTCAACTAGCCTGATCTGTTGATGGTTTTGTATCCATTCCTAGTTGATGCAGACGGCCTTGCAGCGAGGCGGCGCGCTCATATTGTTCCGCGGCCACTGCGGCTTCAATTTCTTTAATCAGTTGCCGACGAATGGCGGCGCGATCGGCTTGGCCTTCGATTCTTTTTGGTGTGCGACCGCGATGACTCACCGCGCCTGATTGCGCGCGTTCAATAATCGCGGCGACCGAGGGCATGAATGAGTCGTAGCAAGAGGCGCAACCAAATCGACCAGTTTGACGGAACTCCGCAAAGGTGAGGTCGCATGCATCACAACGCCGCGCCGCCGCTTTCTGAGCTTTGAGTGATTTTCCAGCGGCCGCGAACTGTTGCAAAATTTGCGTCACTGGAACCGTGGGCAAAATGTAACCCCTGGCTGCCGCATGTTCGGCGCATAAATGCATTTCAACCTTGTTTCCATTTTGAATGACGACTTCGTGAACCATCGCAGGCTTGTCGCATTGATCGCATTTCATTTGCGCCATATTATAGGCAAGATGTTAAAAAAATAGTGCTTGCTGCCGTGAGCAATTTGGAAAGTCTTAGCCAGCCATTGCCGCACGCCGAATGGCATCTAGTGTCTTTAAAAGTTTGGGCACGCTACTGAGAGTCAACATGGTGCTGCCATCGCTCAGCGCTTGGGATGGGTCGGGGTGGCACTCAATGAAAATGGAGGAAACCCCAGCGGCAATAGCGGCTTTTGCCAGCAATGGCGCGCGCTCTGGGCGGCCGCCAGTGCGCTCGCCTTCGCCACCAGGAAGTTGCGTGCTGTGGGTTGCGTCAAAACAAATTGGCACTTCCAAGTCCATCAGATCGCCAATGCCCATGAAGTCGTTGACCAAGCGGTTGTAACCAAAAGTTGTTCCGCGTTCGGTAAGCATAATCTTTCGACCACCACCTTCACGCACCTTGGTCACAACATGGCCCATTTCAGCGGGGCTCATGAACTGACCCTTCTTTACATTTACTGGCTTACCAGTGTCGGCCGCCGCTAAAAGTAAATCAGTTTGTCGACACAGAAACGCGGGCACTTGCAACATGTCCACGGTCTTGGCAACCAACTCACATTGACTCGCGTCGTGAATATCCGTGGTCACTGGAACATTCAGCGAGTCACGCAATTTCGCCAAGCGTTCCAAGCCAGACTTCATTCCGGGACCACGCGGACTATTTACGCTGGACCGATTTGCTTTGTCATAGCTGGCCTTAAAGACAAAACTTAATCCCAATTCTTGGCACGCATCGCGAAGTGTTTCTCCAATCTGTTTATTGATTGCGTCGGACTCTAGAACGCAAGGCCCCCCAATGACCAGCAGGCGTTGGTGCGGATGGGCGAAAAACGATTCAAGAACCTCTATTTGGTGTGCCATGGCCATTAATTTTAGGGTTTTTTGAGAAATTCACCCGACAGTATAAAACCTGTAATAGACCGTATGTGAGGCGCAAGCCGAACGTATCGGCTGTGTGTTGATTCGGACCATATTGGGAAGGGTGTACGCATGAAGGAATTACCTAAGAATCCCGAGGAATTTGCCGAGTTTGTGAAGCGGCTATTTCTTCGGCAATGGTCTGATCACAAGTTTGAGATCGCTGGACCAATGGATTTGGTCATTGATGGCCGTCATCTTGGGCTTGAAAACCTTTGGCGCATATCCAAACAGGATCCCAAACGCGCCGAGGAGATTGTTGAGAGCTATATAGACAAATTAATGGAGGGAGATTCCATAGGTGGATTACCCATGCCGTTTTCGCTGGTGCGCAATCGCATTATGCCGCGCATTCAGCCAGAAAGTATTTTCACGCACCTAGACCGTGAGCAAGTGGCGCACATTCCGTTTGTAAATGAAACGGTTATTGTGTTTGTGATTGACATGCCGCATGTCACTGTAAGCGTTACGGTGGAGCAAATGGTGCGATGGGGTGTTCAAGTGGATGATTTGGAAACCTTGGCGCGGGTAAATTTGGCGCAATACGCGCCAGAGTTGAAGGTGCGCATTATTGAAACAGAGGACGGCGGCAAGGCTGCGATTGTGGCTTTGCAAGATGGCTACGACGCTGCGCGCTTGTTGCTTGATTCGCTGCATGTCAAACTTGCGCCGCAACTTGGTGGCGATTTCTTTGTGGCCACGCCGGCGCGCGACATGTTTGTGGCCATAACATGCAATCCGCCCAATTTTGTCGAGCGCATTTCGCAGCGTATTGGCCGAGATTATCAACGACTTCCATATCCAATCACAAGTTCGCTGTTCTTGGTGACACGCGATGGCGTGGCTGGAACCGCCGAGGAAGCCGCCTAAATATTTCCGCGTGGCTAGCATTGCGGCGTGGTTCTGCTGATCGATAATTACGATTCCTTCACTTGGAATTTGGCGCACCGTATGCAAGAGGTGCGCCCTGGTTTGCAAGTGGAAGTTGTTCGCAATGACGCCATTGATCGCGCGCGCGCGGCGGCTTTGCAGCCGACGCATCTCGTCATTTCGCCTGGACCGTGCACTCCCAAAGAAGCTGGAGTGAGCGCGGAGTTGATCAAATTTTTTCGTGGGCGAATTCCAATTCTTGGCGTGTGCCTTGGTCATCAAACCATAGGCGATTGCCACGGCATGACGGTTCGCCGCGCCGACAAACCCATGCATGGCAAGACCAGTTTGATTTATCACGATGGGCGTGGAGTTTTTCTGGATTTGCCTCAGCCGTTTCAAGCCACGCGCTATCACTCTTTGGTGATTGATCCTGCGACGCTGTCGGATGAGTTCGAGGTCACCGCCAAAACAGATGATGGGACCATCATGGGAATTCGCTTAAAATACAGCTTGAAAAATCAGGAAAACCAGGCGCCACTGGAAGGCGTGCAGTTTCATCCAGAAAGTTTTTTAACGCCTGACGGTCCAAAGTTATTGTCAAATTTTTTAGCCATGTCAAAGGCGGGGCGCTAAACTGTTTGACTATGCAAAGCACAGTGAGCGACATCACCCGGGCCGTTCTTCAACAAATGGATGGCGACAAAATTATCCTGGCCATTCCCGCCAGTGATTATCAAATTCACTTGGTGTGCAATGGAAAGACCGCCGTACAGATTGGCAAGCGAATTCAAGGCGTGATTCATGTGAAGGCGTTGCGCATGCACAAGGCCAATGCGGGCGGTTCATTTATTGAACCAATTTACGGACATCCGCGAGTTGTGCAGGGGCGCGTGGTCGCCATTCATCTTGAGCAGAATCGTTTATTGTGCGAAGTAATTGTTCCCATGTGGGTGGAACCATTTGATGGTCAGAGCGCGGTGGATTTTAACGTTGGCGACATGGTGAACTTCTACGCGCAATCCGGCGCGACATTCACGCCAGTTGTTTAGAGCATCCAAACTCACAAAGTCATCCCATCAACTTCGCACTTGGCCGCAAAGCCTTTGGATTGAGTTCGCCTTGCTTTTTGCACAAGCAAAGAATCAGGGCGCCATTAAAACGCGTTTATGGGCGCCATCGCTGGAATAACTGGCAACTTCACCATTGGGTTGCGCCGCGGCGCGCACGGTTTGTTGACCGCTGCTGTTACGCAAACTGAACAAGCCACCATCCGAGTCGGATGCGGCGCCCGTGACAACCACAGCTTTACCCTTCATATTGAACAGGTTCAGAAGTCCGCCATTGGGACCACCTCCAAGTGCCGCGACACGGGTGGCTCCTGCGTAAATTTGAACCGTTCCGCTTTCTTCTTTTCCTTGATCCAGCAGCGCCGCGATTTGTCCCATGGCGGTACGAACGGTGGCGCGGCCGCCCATATTTTCCTGCACTTCAAATGAGACAGCGGCCTTGCCATCATGGTTTCGAATTTCGCTATAGCCACCACGCGCCGCGGTGTTGCCAAGAATGCAACCGCCAGCGCCGTTGGTTTCGCGCACGGCCAGTTCGCCGCCACCATCACCAACACCGCCCTCAAGCGCGGTGGAGCCATCGCCGCTGGCAATGCGGAACATGCCCGCTTGTTTAGCGTCGCAACCCAGATACGCGACTTCTTTTTCTGAAACACCCACAACGCTAAAGGCTGATCCTTTTTGATTGACACCAAATCGCAGCGCCGGCTTTCCATTGGGCCGATTGAGAAGACCCTCGGATCCCTCGGCATTCACAGTGAATTGCATGGAGGGCTCCTCGGATCCACTGCGCGTCAACACAAAGTCCGAACCATCTTTGGTGGCTTCAAGGAAAGCCGCGATTTGTCCATTGCCGTGCGTCACTTCAACGCGGCCGCCAGTGCTGTTGGCAAAGATTCCCGCCACTGGTTTGCCAGCGGAATTCCAAAGCGCCAAGTCGCCGCCAGATTCGCTGGAGGAAAGGCGCGCGATATTGGCGCCGCCCTTGGCCCACACATCAAGTTGCCCACCAGTGGGAGTGCTTGAAAGTAGGCAGGCAATTTTTCCGTTGGCATCTAAAATTTCAAGGCGGCTGGCCTGAATAACTTCAGGCTTAGGCGCGCGCGTGAAACCAACAAGGGCGGCGACGCCAAGCATCATGGCGCACGCCAAGCCAATGCGGCGCTCGCGGCGGCTTTGATTTTTGATTTGTTGAAGTTGTTGTTCGAGTTGTTCAAGACGGGTTTCGATTGGTGTCATAGAAATCTCCTAAGGTTGCCGTTAGCATACGGTGGACACGGTTCGCGGTGTGCTCAATCATGATTCAATGGCTCACTTACTTGAAGATGTTGCACAATGAAAAAAACAAAATCCAGAAAACGTCTCAAAGCCACATCGCCGCGTGAAGTTGGAATTGGTCTTGTGGGAGCGGGATTTATGGGGCGCATTCACGCTAATGCGTGGCGGCAGGCCCAGCTTTTTTTTGACTTTGCGTGTCGGCCAGCCTTGGCCGTGGTGGCTAGCGGCCACCCCCGTACATCAAGTAATTTTGCGGTAAAATGGGGCGTTTTAAAGGCCGCTTCCAGTTGGGATCGCTTGATCAAGGACCCCAAAGTTGCCTTGGTTGATGTGTGCGTTCCAAATTATATGCACGCCCAGGTTTCCATCGCCGCGTTGAAGGCGGGCAAGCATGTGGCGTGTGAAAAGCCGTTGGGCACCACAATCACAGAGGCGCGCGACATGGCTATGGCCGCGCTTGAAGCCAAGAACGGGGCGCGCACTTTTGTGTGGTTCAACTATCGACGCTGTCCCGCGGTGTCGCTGATGCGCGAGTTGATTCACGAAGGTCGTCTGGGACGCATCCGCCATATTCGCGCGCACTATTTGCAAGATTGGGGGCGCGCCAGCACGGCGCACTCGTGGCGCTTTGATTCAAAACTTGCTGGCAGCGGCGCGCACGGAGATTTGAACTCGCACATTGTTGACATGGCGCGGTTTGTGACAGGCGATGAAATTGTGCAAGTGTGCGGCGCCATGGAGGCGCAATTTATTCATGAGCGCGCGGTGGTGACAGCCAGTTCAAAAAATTTGGGTTTGGGCGCGCAAAAAAGTAAGCGAGGCGCCAAGCGTCAAGCCAGCACTGTGGATGATGCTTTTTTGTTTCTTGCGCGCATGCGTAACGGCGCGGTGGCCAGCTTTGAGGCCAGTCGAATGGCCACGGGAAATAAAAATGCAAATTGCATGGAGATCAATGGCGAATTGGGCAGCGTGAAATTCGATTTTGAGCGCATGAATGAATTGCAATGGTGGGACGACACGCTGCCCGCGCGCGAGCAAGGTTGGAGCAAAATTTTGTGCACGGAACCATCGCATCCGTATGTCGGACATTTTTGGCCACCCGGACATGTGCATGGCTACGAGCATCAATTTATAAGCATGGCCGCGGATATCTGCGCGGTGTTGGCGGGGGGCGAGCCCGCGCAACCGCTGGCTGATTTTGTGGACGCGTATAGAACGCAGCAAGTTTTGGAAGCCGCCATCATCAGCGCGCGCGAGCGCTGCTGGATGCAAACCGACGCGCTGTAGAGTTGGTGGACGACTTGGCGTTGGTTATACTTTTCAACTCTCATGCATTCGCCAACAACACTTACGGCAAAGACAAGCGCCGATCCATCGACCATGCAAACGCTGCGCACCTGCGCCCAGGCCGCCAACCGCGCGCTTCGCTCGTTGCAGAAACTAGATGGACATTGGTGCGCGGAACTGCAGGGCGATTCCATTTTGCAAAGCGAATATCTGCTGATGAAATGGATTTTGTCGCAAGAGGCATCGCCCATGGTGGACGGCCGCCCCGCGGACACGTTGTTGAAATTGGTGCGCCAGCTTCGCGACCAACAGCGCGACGACGGTGGTTGGGGGCAATATCCCGGCTCCGATGTTGATGTCAGCGCCACGGTGAAAGCCTATTTTTGCCTGAAATTGTTTGGAGATTCGCCTGATGCGCCCCACATGAAGAAGGCCCGCGATGTGGTGCGCGCCTTGGGCGGGGCCGAGACTTGCAATAGTTTTTCCAATTTTTATCTGGCGTGTCTGGGGCAGATTTCGTGGAACGCCGTGCCCGCAATTCCACCAGAACTGGTGTGGGCACCCAAGTGGTTTTATTTTCACTTAAGTAAAATGAGCGCGTGGAGCCGCGTCATGTTGTTGCCGCTGGCCATTGTGGCCACGCTGCGGCCAACGCGAAAGTTGCGCGCGGAGCAAGGTATTGATGAGTTGTTTGTGAATGAAGGCGCGCGCCACAGGTTGAAGATGCGCCACGATGTGCCGCTGGTTTGGCGGATTTTTTTTCACGCCACGGATCGCGCCATGAAATTGGCGCACTCGGTGCTTGGAACTTCCTGGCGCAAACGCGCCATCGCCGCGGCCTTTCGTTGGATCGCCATTCGCTGCGGTCAGGATTTGCCAGCGCCCACCAGCGGCCTTGGCGCCATCTTTCCGCCAATGGTGTATATCCAAATTGTTTTTCAAAATTTAGGTATTCGTCGGGGTGACGCCATGGTGGTTCGCGCGGAAAAAGAACTGGACGAATTTTTTATTGAGCAGGACGACCGCATTCGCATTCAACCGTGCTTTAGTCCAGTGTGGGACACGGGCATTGCGTTGTACGCCCTGGCGGATTGCGGATTCACCGCGGCCGACACGGCCGTCGAGAACGCCGGCGATTGGCTACGCGCAAAAGAGTGCAGATTTATTGGCGATTGGGCTGAAAATACAAAGCCAGGCACCGCGCCCGCGGGATGGTTTTTTGAGTACGCCAACGCGTGGTATCCAGATGTGGATGACACCGCCATGGTGGCCATGTCCTTGAAGCGCATTGGCGGACCAGCCAATGAATCGGCGGCCATGCGCGGCGTGCAATGGATGTTGGCCATACAAAATGATGATGGAGGTTGGGCGGCGTTTGATCGAACGCAGGACAGAAAAATTTATGAGTATGTTCCATGCGCCGATCACAACGCAATTCAAGATCCAAGTTGCCCCGACATTACGGGGCGGGTGCTTGAATGTTTAAGTTGGCATGGAATTCACATTGACCATCTGGCGGTGCGAAGCGCGGTGCAGTACATCAAGTCAAGGCAGGAACCTGAAGGATGTTTCTTTGGTCGCTGGGGCGTGAATTATATTTACGGAACATGGCAAGCTGTGATTGGGCCAATTCGCTGTGGCGTGCCCCGCAACGAACCGTGGATTGCCAAAGCCGGCGCGTGGGTGAAGTCGGTTCAAAAGCCAGACGGCAGTTTTGGCGAGAGCCCCAATAGCTATGTTGATCCCTCGCTCAAAGGCCAAGGTGTCAGCACGGCCAGTCAAACCGCGTGGGCCGCCATGATCTTGCAGGAGATTTATGGCGCGCATGACGGCGACTTGGTGCGCGCGTTGGCTTGGTTGGCGCGCACTCAATTAAGTGAAAATGATGCTAAAAACCCAATGAAAAACCCTGATGGCGACCCCGCAGGATCTTGGCGTGAAACTGAATTCACAGGCACGGGCTTTCCAAAAGTATTTTATTTGCGCTACCACTTGTACCGACTTTATTTTCCGCTCATGGCCCTGGGCAGATATTTGCAAGCGCATGGCGTGGATGTGGCAAGTCCACAGGCCAACGCGCCTGCGCGTGGCCAGTGATGTGGCATTGCATCAGTGAAATGGATGCGCCGCGGTGAACGCGTAGTTGTCCCATGCCAGTTCGCTAGCGTGCAAACATAATCTTGTCGCGAATGTTTTTACTTCATCTGGCGCGTACAAATCATCGCCAAGAATTGGTTGGCCAAGCGCCAACAAATGCACACGCAACTGATGGCTGCGGCCCGTCAATGGTTGCAAACGAAACCGCGTGCAGCGGCAGGGTTGGCTTGAGGTGGCAACCGAAGTTGGAACATGATCCAGCAACGCCTCAACTTTCCAGCGCGTCACGCTGGCTTTGCCAAGTTCATGGCACACCATTTGGCGCGCGCTTCCAAGGGCCTCTTTGCGCAGTGGCAAGTTGATTTCACCGGCGTCTTGCTCTGGGTGCCCAAACGCAATGGCGTGGTAGGACTTGGTCACGCGCCGCGCCTCAAACAACATGCTGAGCGCGCGATGACTTTGCGCATTGAGTGCCATGACAATCAGTCCGCTGGTGTGTTGATCCAACCGATGCACATTGCGCGCGCCTGGAAAGACCGCGGCCACGCGCGTGGCCAAGCAATCCGCGTTGTGCGCGCCAATGCCTGGAACCGAAAGCAATCCTGAAGCTTTTTCCACCACCACAAAATCGTCTTGTGCGTGGACCACTCGAAAGCCATCTTTAAAAATGCTGGGTTGATTCATGGTGATTGCTGAAAGACGCGGGGAATAAGCGCAATGAAGCGACAGAAACTTCAACAGAAATGCAAAGTGGCAATGCGTACACTTGAAGATTATGGCAATGTTCATTCTTCTCATGTGCGCCTTGGCGCAAACGCTTTCCACCACCGACCCCAAGGGCGAAGCCGTGGCGCCGCCCACCCAAGTTTCCAAAGGTGAGTCGACACCCCAACAGAAAGAATCTCTCGATTGGCGCAAGTATGAGGGATTGTTGTCGCATCAGATGCAACTCACGCTTGCCGAGCGCTTTGTCAAAGCGGGAGAGGCCTACTTTAATTCGGACGCAACGCAAATTGTTTTTCAAGCCATAGAGTGCGACGCGCAAGGCAATCCTGAAAGCGAGTATTACAGCATGTATGTGGCGCAATTGCGCGATGAGGGTAAGGGGCAATCATTTGGTTCGGATCAACGACGCTATCGCTTGAAACACATTCGCCGCATCAGTCCAATTGGGAGCGCCAACACATGTGGTTGGTTTCATCCGACCGATCCCAACAAGTTGATTTTTGCGAGCACCATCACTCCGCCCGCAAAGCAAGAGACGCCGGGCTATCAACGCGGCACACGAAATTACCGCTGGAGTTTTCCGCCTGAGATGCGCGTGGTGGAATTGGATTTAAGCGCCAAAGACATCACAGCAGACAGTTTCAAACCACTTGTGGGTGATGGCAAGGCATACACCGCCGAATGTTCCACAAGCCCAGATGGGCGCACGCTGCTTTACACAACTCTTGTAAGTGGCGACGGCGATTTGTACGCCATGGATCTTGCCACGAAAAAAATAACGCGGCTCACTGCGTTGCCCGGCTATGACGGCGGCGGTTTTTTTAGCCCAGATGGAAAGAAAATTGTGTGGCGAGCTGACAGAAATGCCGACAATTTACTTCAAATTTTCATTGCAGAAGTGGTGTTTGATGCTGCGGGAGCGGTGGTTGGAATTGGCGAACCATTGGCCGTGACCAATGATGGCGCCGTGAATTGGGCTCCGTATTTTTCACCCAATGGCAAGGTGATTGTCTACGCGTCAAGCCGCGTGGGCCATGACAATTATGAAATTTTGGCCGTGCCTGTTCCCACCGATCGCACGGCGCCACTTGCTCAACCGCGCCGGGTGACGCATGGGGCGGGTGCCGATCTTTTGCCGGCGATGAGTCCCAATGGAAAATTATTAATGTGGACAAGCCAACGCGGATCTAATCGCTCAAGCCAACTTTGGCTGGCCAACATGTCGCAGGATGATTTACTGTCTGGTGAAATTGTTCCGCCTGTGAGCGACACAGCTTCGACGCCAGCATCAACCACAACTTCAAAAACAATTCCAGTCCCGACAACCCCCAGCACGCAACCCAAATGAATTCCTATCACGAACGAGAAATGTTGATTCCATTTCGCTCGGCGTTATTGCCGCAAATATTCACCGATATTGTGATTGTGGGCGCGGGCGTAGCGGGTTTGCGCGCCGCCATTGAAGCCGCGCAACACAGTGATGTGATTGTGTTGGCCAAGGAGTCAATTGATGTATCAAACACCTCGTGGGCCCAAGGCGGAATAGCCGCCGTCATGAACGAAAAAGACAGCATAAATGACCACATTCAAGACACTTTAGAAGCGGGCGCCGGTTTGTGTGAATCCAACGCGGTGCGCGCGTTGGTGGAGGAAGGCCCTTTAGAAATTGCGCAACTTCTCAGATGGGGAATGCGCGTGGACCGCGACGACAGAGGCCAGCCCGAGCTGGGTCTTGAAGGCGGTCATCATTGTCACAGAATTATTCACAGCGATGGTGACGCGACTGGTGTCGAATTGGCGCGTTGCCTTGTTGAGAAAGTTCGCCAGCAGCGTCGCGTGCGCGTGTTTGATCGCTGCTTTGCAATCGATATTTTAATGGATCAACGCAAAGGTCAACGCCGCGCCACAGGTGTGCTGACGTGGCATCCGCGTCATGGCTTGCAAATTATTTGGGCTAAGGCCACGGTATTGGCCAGCGGGGGCTGTGGACAAATTTTTCGCGAGACCAGCAATCCAAAAGTTGCAACAGGCGATGGCGTGTCCATGGCGTGGCGAGCCGGAGCCACCGTGACCGATCTGGAGTTCATGCAATTCCATCCAACAACGCTGTATGTCGCTGGTGCGCCGCGCCACTTGATCAGCGAGGCGGTTCGAGGTGAGGGCGCAAAGTTGGTCGATCGAGAAGGCGAATCGATCATGCAAAATTTGCATGAACTTGCCGACCTTGCGCCGCGCGACGTTGTAAGCCGCGCCATCGTGCGGCACTTGGCCAAGAGCGGCGAGTCCCATGTGTGGTTGGACGCGCGGTGCATGGGGTCCACTGGGTTTTCCAAGCGTTTTCCAGGGCTTTCGCACATGTTGGCTGGGTTTGGTTTGGACGGCGGACGCAGTCTTATTCCCGTTCATCCAGCCGCGCATTATTCCATTGGCGGCGTTGAAACAGATTTGCATGGGCGCACCAGCGTTGCCGCGTTGTATGCCTGCGGCGAATGCGCGGCGACTGGCGTGCATGGCGCCAATCGATTGGCTAGCAACAGTTTGCTGGAGGGACTTGTCTTTGGTCGCCGCACGTCGCAGGCCATCCACATGGACGCACTCCAACCGGCAATGCCTGTTCCCTTGACGCACGAAGTGGAGCGTCCTGAGCGTGGCGAGTTGGACTTGGCGGATGTGCGCAGTAGTTTGCGCAGTGCCATGTGGCGCAATGTTGGTATTGAACGCAACTCGACAAAATTAAGCGACATGCTGGAAATGTTTTCGTTTTGGGGACGCTACGCATTTGATAGTGTCTTTGATGATCCAATGGGTTGGGAAACGCAGAACATGCTGACCAGCGCGCGCTTGATGGTGATGGCCGCCCTTGCGCGCAATGAAAGTCGCGGTACGCACACGCGTATTGATCGACCAAAGTTGGATAGCGAACTTGAGGGGCATTTTACTTGGAACAAGACTCGCGAGGACTTTCATTGGAAAGCGCTTGGGGCGGTGGCGCATACCCAAGCCACAAAAGTATGAACATGAAATTCAGCTTGTTTTTATTCAGGTTTGTAATTGTCAGCGGTGCGAACATTATTCAATGTGGATGCGCCCAAGAACGAACCGAGTATCACTACCGCTCGCAGTCCGAGGCGGACTCGATTAGGAGACCAGTTGACGAAACATACATCAAGCCGGATGGAACCAAAGTGATTTACTCATCAAAGCGCCGGGACAAGGATGAGGCACATGCTTCCGACACCTCCGCTCAAATAGATCCTGCGCAACCCATGATTGACTTGCGTGAAAAAAAAGCCAATGGTGATGTGGTCTTGCAAGCGACATTTCCAGAACAGGTCGTGGATCACATGCTGGAGTGCGTCCGAAATGAGGAATACGATTTGATGTGGAACCAACTTGTTTCCACGCAAGCCAAAAAAGATCTGGAACCACGTGGCGGCATGAAGTATTTTAAGACCTTCTGCGAGACCAACCGCAAAGAAGTCATGGCCACTTTGAATTGCATGAAGATCAATATGAAGAACGGCCATGTCACGATTCGTAAACGTGACGACACGCATCTCACCGCCCAACTTGATTCCTCACTTCGAAGAAGTTACCGATTCACTGTGATTGACTTTGAGGCCACTCCGACGGGCATGAAGTTGGGCAGCATTCGCTGAAAGAAAAACCGCGCTTCGTGTGAAGGAAGCGCGGTTTGAAATAGCAACAAATACCGTGATTTACGCAGTGGCGGGCGTGACTGGCGGCGGAACTTCCGTCGGCTTTTGCGCCCTGAATGCCAAGTGCTCCTTCTCGCCCTCTCGGGTGACAAAGATCACATCGCCGCTAGCGAACTCGCCGCTGAGCAGATTTTCCGCGAGCGGATCCTCAACAAATTGTGACAGAGAGCGACGCAGTGGACGCGCGCCAAAGTCGGGGTTGTAGCCTTTGTCAATCAAGAAGTCCTTGGCCAACTGATCAATCTCCAGCACCATGCCCTTCTCGGTGAGTCGCTTGCGCAACTTGCTCAACTCAAACTCAATGATCTGGTTCAAGTCGTCCTTGATGAGCGGACGGAACACAATCATGTCATCCAAACGATTTACGAACTCAGGACGGAAGAAGCGCTCCACTTCGCTAGTGAGCGACTTCTTCATCTTCTCATAGTCCTGCACTTCGGCGCGCTTGGTGAAACCAAACGCGGAGCCGCCCTTGATCACATCGGCGCCTAGATTGCTGGTCATGATGATGATGCAATTGCGGAAGTCCACATGGCGGCCGAATGAATCCGTGAGACGGCCTTCCTCCATGATTTGCAGAAGCATGTTGAACACATCTGGATGCGCCTTCTCAACTTCGTCAAGCAACACAACCGCGTATGGACGGCGGCGAATTCGCTCCGTCAGTTGACCGCCTTCCTCAAAGCCCACATATCCTGGAGGCGCGCCAATTAAGCGAGAAACGTTGTGTTTCTCCATGTATTCGCTCATGTCCAAAGTGAACAGCGCGTCTTGATCGCCAAACATAAAGTCGGCGATGGCTTTGGCCAAAAGCGTTTTGCCAACGCCAGTTGGACCAAGGAACAAGAACGAACCCATTGGACGCTTTGGATCTTTCAAACCAGAGCGACTCTTGCGAATGGCGCGGGCCACGGTCTTGACGGCTTCTTCTTGACCAACAACAGTCTTGTGAAGTTCCGCCTCCAGTTGAAGCAATCGCTTGCTTTCTTCCTTGGCCAAGCGCGTCAATGGCACACCCGTCATCTTGCTCACAACTTCCGCGATCATTTCCTCATCCACGGTTCCCGTGGTCTCGTTCATGCGGTCGCGCCAGCCTTGTTGCAACTTCTCTTTTTCCTTGCGAAGTTTCTCGGCTTGATCGCGCAAGTCCGCGGCCTTTTCATAGTCCGCGTTCTTCACGGCGTCATCCTTGTCAACGCTCAAGCGCTCGATGCGCGTTTCCAAATCCGCAAGATCAGGCGGCTTGGCCATGGTCTTCAAACGCAGACGCGCGCCAGCTTCGTCAATCACGTCGATGCTTTTATCTGGTTGAACGCGGCCAGGAATGTAGCGGCCCGACAATTCCACCGCGGCGCGCAGCGCTTGATCGGTATACTTCACGCGGTGATGCGTGGCGTATTTTTCCTGCAAGCCCTTGAGAATTTCGTAGGCCTGTTCTGGTGCTGGCGGCTCCACGACGATCGATTGGAAGCGGCGTTCAAGAGCCGCGTCTTTCTCGATGTATTTGCGATATTCATCGAAGGTGGTCGCTCCAATGCACTGAATTTCTCCGCGCGAAAGCGCTGGCTTGAGCACGTTGCTGGCGTCAATCGCACCTTCCGCGCCGCCGGCGCCAACCAGCGTGTGCAACTCGTCGATGAACAAAATAATGTTCTTGGCGCGTCGCACTTCGTTCATCACGGCCTTGATGCGCTCCTCAAATTGACCGCGGTACTTGGTTCCCGCCACCATCATGGCCAAGTCCAGCACGACAAGTCGCTTGTCATGCAAGAGGTCTGGAACTTCTTGCGAAATAATTTGCTGCGCAAGACCTTCAACAATCGCCGTCTTGCCAACGCCAGCCTCGCCAAGAAGCACGGGATTGTTCTTGGTGCGTCGACACAACACCTGAACCAATCTTTCAATTTCACTGAAACGACCTATGACCGGATCAAGTTCGCCAGCGCGCGCGAGCTCGGTGAGATCGCGGCCGAATGAATCAAGAGCGGGGGTCTTGCTTTTGCCACGGCGACCAGTTGCCGCCGGCGCATCGCCGGAACCAGGCTCCGCCGCCGCCTCTGCTTGCTGCGGATTTTCCTGCTCGCTGTCACCGCCCGCGCCAAGCAAATTCAGCACTTCTTCGCGGACTTCTTCCAGTTTCATGCCAAGATTCAACAACACTTGCGCGGCCACGCCATCTTGCTCGCGCAATAGGCCAAGCAGCAGATGCTCGGTTCCGACATAATTGTGGTTGAGATTGCGCGCCTCTTCAATCGCGTACTCAATCACTTTCTTGGCGCGCGGAGTTTGCGGAAGTTTGCCCATGGTCACCATTTCTGGTCCACTCTTGACCAATTTCTCAACTTCAAGACGAACCTTGCGCAAATCAATTCCAAGATTCTTCAGAACATTCGCGCCCACTCCCGAACCTTCTTTGACAAGGCCAAGCAGAATGTGCTCGGTGCCAATGTATTCATGGTTGAAGCGTTGGGCCTCTTGATTTGCGAGAGCCATCACTTTGCGAGCACGATCCGTCAAGCGTTCAAACATCGAAGTCTCCTAAAAAATGGTCTACAGAAAGCGGAATTGACCTTCCATCGGCGATGGTAGCCGAGTACTTTGGTGGTGGATGAGCAGATTTGAACTATTCTTGATTTTGTTGGTATTTGCAGCAGTTTCATGGACTTCAGCGCATGCCCAAGGCGTAGTGGAGCCACCACTTCCGTGGAAGGTGAAGTTAATCACGGGCGAGGCACTCAAGGGAACAATTTCCAAATGGGATTTCGCCGGCATTGAGGGATCATTCGGGCAAGCGCCGTGGAGCAATTTCAAACCTGACGACGCCAATCGCCTGTGCCGAAAATTAATGGATTGGAAACAAGGTTCGCAGTACATCCAGTTGGCGCGCATGTTGTTCACTTTGCAAGGCGCCGACAAATTAGCCGAGGCCGCAATTCGCGACGCAATTCGTCGAGATAGAGCGCTGGCCCCGGAGGTGGTGGCTCTGCGCGCGGAAGTCGCCGAATCTAGACGCAAGGTGATTGAAGATCGCCGCATGGCCGCGGAAAAAGATTTTCAAGCCAAGACGGTTGGCGCCAACGCGCCGACGAAAAAAGATCCGGCGCCCAGCGCGAAGCCTGCAAGCGTGGCCACCGACGCCCAGCCTAAAAGTGTTGCGCCCGACGCACCCCCCGCGCAGCCTTGGAGCGTGGCCACCGACGCGCAGCGCGCGGAAGCCTTGACCGCCATGAAGGCGGATGCGGATCTGTGGTTGAAGCAAGTCAATTTGCGCTACTCGATTGTGGAGGCAAAGTACTGGGTTTTATACGCTGATTTACCACTTGCTGAGACCAAAGATTTGGCGCAACGCATGGACGACATGTATGAAACCGTGGCCAAGATGTTCGCGCTTCCAGTTGGCCTGAATATTTTCCACGGCAAAGCAGTGGTGATTATTTCCGCCACGGAGGCGCATTACCGCGCCATTGAAATGGCGGCGTTCAATTCCATGCCGCCGCCCGGCGCGATTGGTTTGTGCCACATGGTCGGTCCCAAAGTTGTTGTATCGGCGTATAAATGCGAGGACGCCAATCGTTTCATGGCGACCTTGGTTCATGAGGCATCGCATGGATTCATGCATCGGTATGGTTCGCCCGCGCGTCTTCCCTCGTGGGCCGACGAGGGCTACGCGGAATATGTGGCCGCCGAAAGTTTTCCAAACTCCACAACCAAGGGCGATCGCAAACCGCAAGGTTTGCAATGGATTCGAAGTGGAACCAATAATGTGGCAACCGTGCTTGAAATGAATTATGAGAATGGTTCTTGGCCCGGAGACAACGCCATTGGCTATGCGATTGGATATCTCACGGTGGATCTTTTAATGCAAACCAATCGTGTGGGGTTTGGAGAGTGGGTGAAGGATGTCAAATCGGGAATTCCATGGGAAGAAGCGCTCGTAAAACGATTTGGCTGGAACAGCGCGCAGCTGGGACGGGTTGTCAAGTCGCGGTACAGAGCGCGTGATTGAATTGGTTTGACGCGCGGTGAATTTTATTTTTTCGGCGTTCAAAAATAATTGTGAATTATTACGCCACGCAGCCATCGACCAATTTCACAATGCGGTCGGCGCGCGCGGCAACGGCGGGATCATGCGTGACCATGGCAATGGATAAACCTTTGCGGTGCTTGGCGGCGATCAAGTCAAGAATTTCGCAGCCGGTTTTTGTATCAAGATTTCCGGTTGGCTCATCGGCCAGAAGCACGCGCGGTTGATTGGCCAGCGCGCGCGCGATGGCCACGCGTTGGCGCTCGCCACCAGAAAGTTCCGCTGGCTTATGCAAAAGTCGATGCGACAAGCCAAACGCGTCGAGCAATTCAGTGGCGTGCTGTTGCGCTGGCGCGCGCTGTCCAAACCACCAATGTATGCCGGCGTTGACCATGTTGGGTAAAAGCGCGTTCTCCAACACGGACAGTTCCGGTAGCAAGTGATAAAACTGAAATACAAATCCCACGCTTTGATTTCGATAGGCGTTGCGCGCGGAAAACTTCAAGTCGGCCACTGGATTGCCATCAAACCACACGCCGCCGGAGTCCGCGTCGCACTCGTCAAGCAAGCCAAGCAAGTGCAAAAGCGTGCTTTTTCCGCTGCCAG
Organism: Phycisphaerales bacterium; assembly: GCA_009691785.1. Classification (GTDB taxonomy): domain Bacteria; phylum Planctomycetota; class Phycisphaerae; order Phycisphaerales; family SM1A02; genus SYAC01. The sequence goes on along the minus strand of SIAM01000015.1, from coordinate 31 downwards.
ATGAGCCAAGTATGGCAACCCACTCGCCTTG
>SIAM01000014.1 GCA_009691785.1 Phycisphaerales bacterium | reverse complement strand
TCCACGACGACCGTGCCCACCACCATCCACTGGGTTGGTTCATTCTCGCTCAAGCGCACAATGTTCAGCAGCATTTGGTTGTCCATGGCTTGACACACCGCAGTATTATATGCGATATGATTTTCTTTCAAAGCATTGGCGCCCCATTGCGCGCAGCCGCCAATACAAAGCGCGCTCGCGAATGCAAGCGTTCCAATTTGTTTTAAAACGTTTGGTGATATGTTTTTCAAGATCATAAATTTATTCTAATTACGAACTTTATTATTGTCAAGCGCAAGAACGGCGACCGCAATCAATCGTCCAAGTACGTTTTTTTTTCTATCTGCCTTGGTATACTGCGCATTGCTAGCGGCCTGTGAAGGGGTGGTGACAGCAATACACTACTCGTGTCATATGAATAGATAGATTTGTAGCTTAATAAAAAGTCGATGAGATAAGCAAGGCAAAAATATTGATTATCGGTGGATCTCTTGGAGGTCTGTTTGCAGTCAATATTTTGCTCCGCCAAGGACATCATGTCCTGATTCTTGAGAAAACCATCGGTTTGTGGGATGGTCGTGGGGCAGGAATTGTGACCCATGTATCAATGGTCGAAGTTTTAACGACCGCTGGAGTAGCAGTGGATCTATCAAAGGGGTTGAGCTTTCTAAGTTTGAAATCATTAACTTGGATGGCAGTATTGCAGGTGAAATGGAGCTAAAGCAAATCACAACTTCGTGGTCCGCTCTGTATCACATGCTTAAAGAAAGCGTTTCTGAGGACATCTGCGGCTACGCGGCCGCTTGGATGGCGAAAAATAATTTGAATAAACAACAGAAGGAAATAAACCATGTCCGACCAAAAACCATACCAAGTACACATCTTCCTGAGAGAAGAATTCGCAGAAGCTGTCAGCCGCGGCCGCACACCGAAAGAAGTGCAGCCGTTGTTAGATGTTTCCACAGCCGAGCTTGCTCAAGCCGCCGCGGATTCCGTCGCGTTCGTGGCGAGAGCTGATCAAGGTTGATCATGCATGATCTAACAGGTCTGGGAAGTCGATCCGCTTCTTTGTCCGTATGACATTCCAGTGTCACCACGAGAGGCGCATCGTGTCGCTGATCAATGACGCGCAGATCATCGAGCGCATCTTGCGGCATGTTGGTGGTCACGGGCCGCGCGGATGGATGGATTGATCCCGTGATGAATGCGTGGGATTCAGCGCCGTTACCAGTGATTTTTCCGGAGGCGGAGGGCGTGTTCAGCGACTGGCATGGTTGCTGCGACATTCGTGGTGGTAGCGTGATTGCCGCCGGCGAGCGCGTGCACGCTCACGCCAATTTGTAGGCCACGGATGTTATGAAAGCCGAAACTTAGCGGCCCATGGCGCCGTGGCGCAAGATGGCGTCAAGTTGCTCCGCAAGAATTGGCCGTGAATACAAATAGCCCTGCACAAAATCGCAACCAAACTTGTCAAGCATTTCATTTTGCAAATGGTTCTCCACTCCCATCGCGACCACTTGCAGGCCCAGTTTTTTCGCCGTCACAAGTATGGCTTCGCACAGGGCGGTATCGCGGACATCTTTTGAAAGAGAGTTGATGAACGACTTGTCAATTTTTAAATACTCAATGTCAAATTTAGTCAAGTAAGCTAGCGAGGAATAGCCCGTTCCAAAATCGTCAATGGCAACCTGAATATCCGCGTTGCGAAAGTTGGCCAGCATCTTCAACGCGTCTTCATCGGCGTTTAACAGAACACCTTCGGTGATTTCAACCACAATGCACTTGCCTGGAATGGAGTGCGTCTTCAAGTGCTCAATCCATTTCATTTGCGAAGCCGCGCCCTCGGCGCGAAACTGCATGGCCGAGATGTTCACGCACACTTGAAATCCACCAGGAAGGAATTCATTCCAGCGCCCGGCCCATCGTGCGGCCTCGTGAAATACCCAGTCGCCAATTTGCACAATCAGCCCAGTTTCCTCGGCCAAAGGAATGAAATCCCTGGGCATAATAATTCCGCGCGTGGGATGATCCCAGCGCACCAACGCCTCGGCCATGCGAATGTGGCCCGTGACCATGTCCATGATGGGTTGATAGTGCAGATGAAATTGATTTTCCAGAATGGCCGCGCGCAAATCGGTGATCATGTGCAAGCGTTCTTGCGGCGCGGTTTGTAAGCCTGGCGTGAAATGGCTGAATCGGTTGCGGCCCTGCCGCTTGGCCTCATACATGGCGTCATCGGCGCTCTTGAGAAGTTCCTCCACCTCGGTGGCGTCCTGCGGATACACGGATATGCCAATGCTGGCCGACACATACACCACCGAGTCGCTAAGTTGAAATGGCTCGCCCAAGCGCTCGATTATTTTTTGCGCGACCAACTCCATATCTTTTAGATCCTTCACGCGTGAAAGAATGACCGTGAATTCGTCACCTTGCAAACGCGCCACCGTGTCCGATTCACGCGTGCACGCGCTGATGCGGCTCGCGGCTTCCACCAAAAGCAGATCGCCCACCAAGTGGCCAAGCGTGTCGTTGATTTCCTTGAATTGGTCCAAGTCAATCAGCAGCAGCACCAACGAGAGCCGCGCGCGATCGGCCTGGCGAATTTCATGCTCAAGTTTCTCGAAGAAAGAGTGTCGATTCGGCAGACCCGTGAGACTGTCAAAGTTGGCTAGTTTATAATTCTTTTCGTCGACTTGTTTCTTATCTGTAATATCGCGGCCAATGCCAATCAAACCAAGCGGCTTGCCATCAACGCCAAAGTAGGGCGCGCGCAACATTTCTATGCAGTGCTGGCTGCCATCAGGGTGGGTGATCCACTCGTCTTGAACGTTGCGCTTGCCCGTGTCCAACACTTCGCGTTCCAAGGCGCGTAAAAATTCAACCTTGTCCGAGCCGAGCAACTGCGCGTCGGACTTTCCAACAATTTCTTTTTCAGTCATACCCATGACGTGCGCAAACACTTCATTGCATAACGTGTACAAGCCGTCCATGGATTTGGCGAAGAACAAATCTTCTGGAATTGAATTTGTGAAACTTCGCAGCAGCGCTTCCTCGCTTTCTACCTTGGCGCGCAACTGCGTGTTGGCAACTTCGAGTTCCTCATTGTTCACCGTGAGCGCATTTTCCAGCAAACCGCGCTCGCGATCAACTTCGTGGTAGTAGTTGCTGACCAACTCTAAAAAAGAATTCCAACGCTCGTCGGGAAGAAAATCATTTCCCATGAGTCGTTGCAACTGTCGAACAAGCAAACGGTGATGCATTGGTATTACTTATTCCTGAATCGTTGTCAGCGACATGGTTTGATTGTGCAAATGGCATTGAAGCACATCGCGCACTGGAGCCAATTCTCCATAGGAATAGAAGCCAGTCAGTTTCATGGCCACGCCGGCGTGTCGCTCCACGGCCTCCAATTCCTCCTCGGTCAATTGACCAAGCACAATGCGCCGTCCAACGCAACTTACAATCACGCACAGGCCTTCACTGGAATTTTTTGGTCGCGCTTGTTGCGCGGCAACATCGGCGCTTTCAATCAAGCGGTCCAAATTGGTGCGCATGAGTTTGCAGCGGCTGCCCTGGGGCACATCGCCGGCAAACGTCAAACTTTGGGCCGCTTCATTCACGGCCAGCAAAGTGCGAATAAGGGAGTGGTCGCCTTCGGGCGTGAGAATGTTCAGCGGAAAGCGCATGCCACTGCCGGGCAAACTGCTGGCAAGTTCGCCCAGATATTTTTTGTACAACGCAAGCGCGGGTTGACCGTCAATTTCAGAAACCACATTGCCAACGGATTTGGTCACAATTCTCTCGGCGCCAAATTCCGTCCAGCCGGAACAGTAACTGTTGTTCACTGTCACTTGGCCATACAGACCAACAAGCACAATGCGTTTGGCGCTCGCCTTCTCGTTGGCCATGACCCATGTGGTGCCAAAGCGTTCAGCGTCGCCGGCCAGACCACCAGTGACAGGCACGCCGCAACTTTTCAAACCGAATGCAAGTTCGCTGCCGTTCACGCACAGGCCATCTGAAAACACCAACACATGGCGAAGATCATCGGCCTTCAGTTGCGCCACCATGGTGCGAGAAATTTCCGCAATGTCCGCGCCGGGCGCCACATCAAATGAAACCAGACGCACGCGTCCGTGATCAAAGCGCACGGCGGTTGCCACAATGTCCTTGTCGGAAATCTTGCTGCCTTGCACATTGCCAGAGGACGAACAGCCCGCGACGCATGCCTTGGGAAATCGCTTGCGCAATTGCGCAAAGCACTCCGCGCTGTGAAAGTACTCGTGGTCGCCAAAAGCCAAAACCAATTGAGCGTCGGGCAAGTCATTGCCGCCCACCCAATTTTTTTCAGCGGTCCATTGAAGTTGAGAAATTTTCATGCATGCGCAGTTTAACAATGAAGCGGCGGCGTTGAAAGTAAAATTTATCGCCCGCGCGCCAATGATTTTTTGGTCACTGAGCGCGACGCGTTCACAATTGCGCTTGCTGCCTTTGGATTGGCCTTGCATTCCAGCAACGCCGACAACATCAACGGCACAACAATGGTGGCGTCGGATTCAATCACAAACATGGGCGTGTTCTGCGTCAATTTGTCCCAGGTAATTTTCTCATTGGGCGTGGCGCCAGAATACGAACCGTATGAAGTGGTGGAGTCGGAAATTTGGCAGAAGTACGCCCACGGCTTCACGGGTTGCTGTAAGTCGTACTTAATGGATGGCACCACGCAGATTGGAAAGTCGCCCGCAATGCCGCCGCCAATTTGGAAAAAGCCAACGCCCTTGCCTTTGCAAAGTCCCTTGTAGTCGTCATAGAGCTGCCCCATGTATTCAATGCCGCTCTTCACAATGCTGGCGTTGCATTCATTGAACTTCACATGCGACGCGAAAATATTTCCAAAGGTTGAATCCTCGTGGCCTGGCACCACCATTGGCAACTTGGCCTTCGCCGCCGCAAGCAGCCAGCAATCATCTGGGTTGCCTTGGTACTTGCCGCGCGGAATAGCCATCACTAATTCGTAAAAGTATTCGTGCCAGAAACGGCGGTCACCATTCTTGGTGGCCTTCTTCCACATGGGAACCAAAATCTTTTCCACGGCGCGAAACGCCTCGTCCTCTGGAATGCTGGTGTCGGTCACGCGGCGCATGCGCTGCTTCAGAATTTTTGTGTCGTCCTGCTTCGTGAAATAGCGGTACTCGGGAAAATCTTTGTAGCCGTGATGCGCCACCAAACGAAACAGCGACTCCTCTAGGTTTGCGCCCGTGACGGAAAGTCCATGCACAAGCCCCGCGCGAATGGCCGGCGCCAGCGTAATGCCAAGTTGCGCTGAACTCATGGCGCCCGCAACGGCCCAATACATTTTTCCGCCGCCACCAACATGGTCCCAATAGGCGTACAACGCGTCGCGCGTGGCGCGTGCATTAAAGTTCATGTAGTTGCGGGACACAAAGTCAAGAATGGGCAGGGCGGATTTGGTCATTGTCTTGGGCATGGAAAGTGATTTATAGCAGGTGCGGTTGCGGCCATGTGGCGCAGCGAAAAATTGCAACTTTCAATTCATCAAGCGCCGCTCACTTCCATGCGGCGGCGCCGATTAATTTCTCAAACTCAATCTCGTCGCGCACTTGAATGCCATCAAGGCCGCCCAATGGAATGTGTGGAAACAACGCGCGCGCGCGGTCGATCACGCCCTTGTGCAGAGCCGCAATGCGCCAGCCTTGGCGCTGGTAAAAACGAATCGCACGCGAATTGTCATTGGTGGTTGTCAAGTAGATGCGCCCGCAACCGTGCGCTAGCGCGTGCGCTTCGGCCGCGGCAAGCAACGCGGCGCCGATGCCAGGCGAAAGCGTGCGGCTGCTCAGCGTAATCACTTCGCATTGCCAACCACCCGCGTCCATGTTCAGCGTGACAAGCCCGGCGAACTCGCCATTCACTTCGGCAACAAATCCTGGCAGCGCGTCGGCATGGTGGCGTCGATCCAGCGACCGAATTTCACTTGAGTTCCAGTGCGTCTTCAGTTCCGCGCGCACGTTGGCAAGGTCGCGCGGTTCAATTGGGCGAATCATGGGCGTCGTGTGGGACATGAGTCTTAGCGTATCAATCACCCACGGCTTGCATCTTTCCAAAAGCGATGTACCCGCGGTACTTTCCATTGCGCAATCACATTGGCAATCGAATGCGCATGTATTCATTTACCGCATACGATTCTGTGGCCCGCAAGCGGCGACCCAACCATGAATTCACCGTGCATTATTTTGTTCGATGGCCAATGCAATGTGTGCAACACATTTGTGCAGTTTATCATTCGCCGCGATCCCGCGGGAAAGTTTCAATTTGCGCCGCTACAAAGCGAGGCGGCCGCGCGCGCGTTGCAAGCCGCCGCATTCAAGCCCACGCAATGCGATCAACCCGCGCGCGCGTGCGTGCCCACTTCAAACATAACGCCAACTGCACCACCAACTTCGCCGCCACTTGATTCAATCATGCTCATTTGCCAAGGCAAAGTGCTGCTGCGCTCCGACGCGGTGCTTGCCATTGCGCGTGGACTGCGCTTTCCGTGGCCAATGCTCACAGTATTTCGCGTTGTGCCGCGGCCCATCCGCGACGGCGCGTACCGCATCTTCGCGCGCAATCGTTACCGCTGGTTTGGCTAGTGCAATGTGTGCGCATGATTCCAAGCGGGCTATCCTTTGACCTCATTTCAACCACAGGAGAGATCATCATGAGCAGCGCTACCAAATGTTCATTCGCGGTCGGATCAACAATCAATCTTCCAGCGCCACAAACCCCGCAAGTGTGGTGGCCCAATCAACTGGACCTGAAACCGCTGCAGCAGAACTCGCCCATGAGCGACCCCATGGGCGGCGACTTTGACTACGCCAAGGAATTCAATTCGCTTGATCTGGAAGCCGTGCGTAAAGACCTGGGCGCTCTGATGACAACTTCGCAGCCATGGTGGCCCGCCGACTACGGCCACTACGGTCCGTTCTTTATTCGCATGGCGTGGCACAGTGCGGGCACATACCGCGTCAGTGATGGCCGCGGACCCAAACAAATTTGTTGGCCCGGAGCCAGAGGCCGCGCCCATGCAGGACATGGGTCTGGGTTGGAAAAATAGTTTCGGCACTAGCAGCGGCGCCAGCACAATTTCCAGCGGACTTGAAGGCGCGTGGACGCCCACGCCAACAAAGTGGGACAACAGTTACTTTGAAACATTGTTTGGCTACGAGTGGAAGCTGACCAAAAGTCCAGCCGGCGCGCATCAGTGGATTCCAAGCGATGACTCCGCCAAGAACGCCGTGCCCGACGCGCACGATCCAACCAAGCGCCACGCGCCGGTGATGCTCACCACCGATCTCGCGCTGCGCATGGACGCAATCTACGAGCCCATCTCGCGGCGCTTTCATAAAAATCCCGCGCAACTGGCCGACGCGTTCGCGCGCGCGTGGTTCAAACTCACGCACCGCGACATGGGTCCAATCGCGCGCTACTTGGGGCCGCTTGTTCCCAAAGAGACGCTGATTTGGCAAGACCCAGTTCCCACAGTCACGCATGAATTGGTGAACACGCAGGACATTTCCACGCTGAAGACAAAGATCATTGCCAGTGGTCTTTCCATCGCGCAATTAGTTTGCACAGCGTGGGCCAGCGCCAGCACATTCCGCGGCAGCGACAAGCGTGGTGGCGCAAATGGCGCACGCATTCGTCTGGCGCCGCAGAAAGATTGGATGGTGAACAATCCCGCGCAGTTGCAAAAAGTGCTGCAAGCCCTGGAAGTAATCCGCAAGGATTTCAACGGCGCGCATGCGGGTGGCAAGAAACAAATCTCGCTGGCCGACTTGATTGTGCTGGCAGGTTGCGCCGCGGTTGAACATGCCGCAAAGAAAGCCGGCGTGACCATTACCGCGCACTTCACGCCAGGACGCACCGACGCCACGCAAGAGCAGACAGACGAGCATTCATTTGAGGTGATGCAGCCAACAGCTGATGGCTTCCGCAACTATCCTGGCGCGCAACACTCGTTGCCCGCGGAGCATTTGTTGGTGGATCGCGCCAACCTGCTCACGCTGACCGCGCCACAAATGACCGCGCTTGTTGGCGGCATGCGCGTGCTGGGGGCAAACTTTGATCACTCCAATGTGGGCGTGTTCACCACCAGCCCAGGAACGTTGTCCAACGACTTCTTTGTGAATGTGCTTGATATGGCAACTACATGGGCGCCAACTTCGCCCGCGCAAGACACCTTTGAGGGCAGCGACCGCAACACTGGCCAAGTGAAGTGGCTAGCCAGCCGCGCGGATTTGGTCTTTGGTTCCAACTCGCAACTGCGCGCCTTGTCGGAGGTATACGCAAGCCAAGACGCCCACGAAAAGTTCGTGCGCGACTTTGTCGCGGCGTGGGTGAAGGTGATGAACTTGGATCGATTCGATACGGTCTGAGCGCGCACTGATGTTGCATGGCATTGGCAACTGGCTGCCCGCACCCTTTCGCTTAGACCTGTGTCGCTAGAGCGCCGAGTAAAAAGAAACACGCCCCAACCGTGTGGCAAGGGCGTGTTTCTTTTTATCTGCAAGCAGTGTCGCCCAAGAGCGGCACTTTTAAATAGCGGGGACTGGATTTGAACCAGTGACCTCCGGGTTATGAGCCCGACGAGCTACCAGGCTGCTCTACCCCGCAGTCTTGAGTTCCCAAGCGTAGTTCATTCACGGGTTCGCGTCAATGATGTTGTGGATTTGAAATGTTTCGGAGAAGTAAATCAGGTTGCCCAAAGGTGCGACATTTTAAGCGTTGCGTAAATACCGAACCCTGGCGTTCAAACAACCACGCTGCGTAAAAGAGGTTGCAAGGGCGCTCAGACAACTGCGCTACATAAAAAAGGTTTGCCACAGGGGCTCAGACAACGCACCCCTCGCAAGCAGGGCATGCGAGGTTGCTAAACTCGCCCCTTTTGTGGCAACCTTTTTTAAGCAGCAACGCAAGTGCGCCACCACTTGCTCCACAAAGCATTTTACTGCGCAAAAAAAAGTAAAAAAGAAGAGAGCCCTCCGACGAATCGGGGGCTCTCTGAGGTGACAGTCTCAGTGAAGTATCTGAGTCCTTTTAGTAACGCAATAACTCAGTCGTGACTTGGCAAACTTAGGCGCGTCGGCAACGGGCAACGATGCCAGCCAAACCGATCAACGCAGCGGCGCCAGGAGCAGGGATAACATAGAATCCAACGTCGTCGATGTTCATGCTGCCAGCAGTTGTAGAACTGTTGCGGTTGTTCAAGAAATCGAATTCGTCAACTGCAACTTGGTGGGCTGCACCAATGTAGCCGCTAGCAGTTGGATCGAAGTAGTATCCTGTTTCGTTTGTTGTACCTGCATCCCAACCCCAATATACAAAACCGGTATCGGTGTCGTACGCAGTGTAGTAAGCATGAGTACCAGCTTGTGTTGTTGCACTACCAGTTGCCAAGGTGAACGCGTAAGTTCCAGTGGAGGCGGCAGTACCAGTGTTCAGGTAGGCAAGTCCACGGATGGAAGCATTTGTTCCAGTCGCGAAATTGCCCAAGCTGAAACCAATTGTGGTTTGCGTGCCAGTAGCATCGTATGTACGCAATTGGATTTGACCACTATTGGTGCTTACGGTGGTGTTGAAGCGAGTTAGGTTAAAGTCTACTTCAACGCTATTACCAGCTGTGAAACCAGAATAACCGCTTCCCCCATTGGACTGCCAGAGGTAAGAGTAGGAACCAGCAGCGGCGTTTGAACCCCAAGAACTTTTAAGGGCTTTGCCACCAGTTACTGTAACAATGGACCACCTGTTGCCAGAGCCTGTTTGATATTGAAACCAACCGTCTTGACCTGCAATTGCACCAGTTAAGTCCGTGCAAACAGCGCCAGAGACGTATGCATCAAAGTTTGTGCCGTACAGAAGCATATCGGCTTCTTGAGCTGAACGTTTAGCTAGGAAAGCCGCGTGTGCCTGGCCATTGTCTTGACGCAAATTAATACCATCGTACGCAAGAGTAATGTCGGAAATTGGACGATCAGCTGCGGTTGCAGCTGCGGCAATCATGCCTACTGAAAGAAGTGAAAGGGAAATCTTCATGGGAAGAGTCTCCTATTACAAGATGTCTACACTGAATTAACATACAAGCAGTTAGACTGGTTGCAAATTTAATTTAACTTTAATTTAATTATAGTCTTAATAGTGCGCGCAAAAAAGAAGAGAGCCCTCCGACGAATCGGAGGGCTCTCTGAGGTGACAGTATCAGTGAAGTATCTGAGTCCTTTTAGTAACGCAATAACTCAGTCGTGACTTGGCAAACTTAGGCGCGTCGGCGACGGGCAACGATGCCAGCCAAACCGATCAACGCAGCGGCGCCAGGAGCAGGGATAACATAGAATGCAACGTTGTCGATATTCATGCTGCCAGCAGTTGAAGAACTGTTGCGGTTGTTCAAGAAATCGAACTCAAAGGCTCCATTTTGGCCGGCTGCACCAACGTAGCCGCTAGCAGTTGGATCGAAGTAGTATCCTGTTTCGTTTGTTGTACCTACATCCCAACCCCAATATATTAAACCAGTATCGGTGTCGTACGCAGTGTAGTAAGAATGAGTACCAGCGGTTGTGGTTGCACTACCAGTTGCCAAGGTGAACGCGTAAGTTCCAGTGGAGGCGGCAGTACCAGTGTTCAGGAAGCCAAGTCCACGGATGGAAGCCATTGTTCCAGTCGCGAAATTGTCAAAGATGAAACCACATGAGGTTTGCGAGCCAGTAATATCGTATGTACGCAATTGGGTTTGACCCTTATTGGTGCTTACGGTGTTGCTGAAGCGAGTTAGGTCAAAGTCTATTTCAATGCTATTACCATCTGTGAAACCATTAAAACCGGATCCTCCATTCATTTGCCAGAGGTAAGAGTAGGAACCAGCAGCGGTGTTTGTACCCCAAGTACTTTTAACGGCTTTGCCACCAGTTACTGTAACAACGGACCACCTGTTGCCAGAGCCTGTTTGATATTGAAACCAACCGTCTTGACCTGCAATACCACCGGTCATGTCCGTGCAAACAGCGCCAGAGACGTATGCATCAAAGTTTGTGCCGTACAGAAGCATATCGGCTTCTTGAGCTGAACGTTTAGCTAGGAAAGCCGCGTGTGCCTGGCCATTGTCTTGACGCAAATTAATGCCTGAGTACTCAAGATTAATGTCGGAAATTGGACGATCAGCTGCGGTTGCAGCTGCGGCAATCATGCCTACTGAAAGAAGTGAAAGGGAAATCTTCATGGTAACTAACTCCGAAAAGGGGGAACTCAGAACACTTCTAACTGAAACATCAGCTAGAAAAAGGGGACGTGATTTAGGTAAGCGAGTAAGGGAAATTTTTATGAGTTTCTGAACGAGTAAGGGAAGGTGTTCAGAAAGTCTTGGAACAAACCTGAAATGCTTTCGCAAGTCAGCCCTTTATCCCTAGTTGAAGTAAACTTACCTCGCCATTTACGAGATGCAAATAATTCTTGATTCTTTTTGAAAAAAAATGAAACAGTTTTCGGGGGCAGTCGCGGGCTGGCAAAAAGACTTCATTTCTGAATTAAATCATTGAAGTTATTGGTCATTCATGGATTTGTGTTTGGAAAGTTTTTCGTGCTGCGCAATTAAAATACGCAAATCGTTAGGATCATTGTCCCAATGGCCGCTCCAACAACAGGCAACGAAACAACGCAAGTCATTTTTTCCATGACTGGTGTGACCAAGGAAATTGACAAACGAGTCATTCTAAAGGATGTGTCGCTGTCTTATTATTACGGCGCCAAAATTGGGGTGCTAGGTTTAAATGGCTCGGGTAAAAGTACGCTGCTTAAATTGATGGCCGGGGTTGACAAGGTGTATGACGGCAAGATTTGGGCGGCAAATGGCTACGAAGTGGGGCATTTAGAGCAGGAGCCGTTGCTTGGCGAAACGCGCACCGCGCTTGAACTGGTTCGTGAAGGCGCGCAAGGAACATTTGATTTGTTGGCGGAGTTTGATCGCCTCAATGAGAAGTTGGCGCTGCCCTTGGATGCCGCGGTTATGGAAAAAACATTAGATCGCCTGGCTGTGGTGCAGGAGCAACTGGAGAAGTTTGAAGCGTGGACTGTTGATCATCAATTGGAAATGGCAATGGATGCACTGCGTTGCCCGCCGGGGGATCAGGCGCTTCATACTTGTTCTGGTGGCGAGAAGCGGCGCGTGGCGTTATGCCGTTTATTGCTGAAAAAGCCCGATATCTTGCTGCTGGATGAGCCCACCAACCATTTAGATGCCGAGAGCGTGGATTGGTTGGAGCATCATTTGCAGCAATACAAGGGCACGGTGATAGCGGTTACGCATGATCGATATTTCTTGGACAACGTGGCAACCTGGATTTTGGAGTTGGATCGTGGCGAGGGCATTCCTTATAAGGGCAACTACACAGGTTGGCTGGAGCAGAAGGAAAAGCGTCTGGCGTTGGAATCCAAGCAAGAAGGGCAACGGCAACGGGCGTTGGCGCGTGAGTTGGATTGGATTCGCAAGAACCCCAAGGGGCGCATGACCAAAAGCAAGGCGCGCGTGGCCAGCTATGAGCAAATGCTCAATGAAGACGCCAAGATGAAGATTAAGGAGATCGAAATTTATATTCCGCCCGGGCCGCGGCTTGGAACCGTTGTTGTTGAAGCGATTGGTGTGAATAAAAACTTTGACGACAATGTGTTGCTTGATGATGTGAACTTTTTAATTCCGCCGGGCGCGGTGGTTGGCATTGTGGGCCCCAATGGCGCTGGCAAGACCACGCTGTTTCGCATGATCACTGGGCAAGAGAAGCCCGACGGCGGAATCTTGAAGATTGGCGAGACTGTGAAGCTTGCGTATTTGGAGCAAACGCGCGACACGCTCAGCGACAAAGATAGCGTTTGGCAGGCGATTTCTGGGGGTGTTGAGGAGATTAAGTTGGGCAGCGCCACGGTGAACAGCCGCGCGTATGTCAGCCGCTACGGATTTGGCGGCACCGAGCAGCAGAAGTTGGTTGGCATTTTGTCTGGTGGCGAGCGCAACCGCGTGCACTTGGCGCGCATGTTGACCAGCGGCGCCAATGTTATTTTGCTGGACGAGCCCACCAACGATATTGACGTGAACACCATGCGCGCGCTGGAAGAGGCCGTGCAGAACTTTGCGGGCACGGTGTTGTGCATCAGCCATGATCGCTGGTTCCTGGACCGCGTTGCAACGCACATTCTTGCCTTTGAAGGCGACGGAAAATTGTTTTTCTATCACGGCGGTTGGAGCGAGTATGAAGCCGATCACCGCAAGCGCAATGGCGTGAGCGCGGACAGTGTTCCGACCAAGTTTAAGCACAGGCGAATTTCGCGGGGTTAATGTGCGTTGTGCGGGCAAGCGCCGCGTTGGCGCGCGCGATTTGGTTGCGCGGACAAGCTGCGTGTGCCGTTGTGAGCGCGCATGATTTGGTTGGTCGTGATTTCGCGCTTCAATGCGCAAAGCAAGCAAGCACATTGCAAATTATTGGCGGACTGAAACGCGAGTTGCGTTTACGATACTTTTATGATCTCCAACGACGAAGCCATTGTGATGGGCGGAATTTCCGCCACAAATATGACGCTATTTCACCAGACGCGCTTTCGCGTGGGCGATCCACTTGCTTTCGCCGATATTTCCGTGGCCAATGGCGCACGCAAACGAACGCTGATTGTGCGCGACATAGAGCTTGATCGCGCTCAGCAACACGCGCGCGCGGATGTGTTTGCTGTTCCAAGCGAGTTTGCTCCGGCAGCGGGTCTGTCTGGCGAGCGCGATGTTGCAACGGCGCAAGCGCTTGCGGAATGTTTGCGCCGCGCCGGCGTGAAGCGTGCGGTGTGTGATCGGACATTTCCCGGAGTATTTATGCATGTGTTGGTTGGCGCCGGTATTTCTGTGCGTTGCGATTTGGAATTATTTCAGTCGGCGCGCCGCAGCAAGGACGCAGCCGAGTTGAAAGCCATGGATGAATCGCAGCGCGCCACCGAAGACGCGATAGAGTTGGCGTGCCGGTTGATTGCGCGCGCGGGCGTGAACAAGAATGGCGAGTTAGTGCACGAAGACGCGCCGCTGAGCAGCGAGCGCGTGCGCGGCGAGATTGACATGTTCTTTGCGCGCCGCGGATTTGAAAATCCGCGCTCCATTGTTGCCGGTGGCGCCCAAGGCGCAGACTGCCACCATGATGGTGACGGCGTTTTGCGCACGGGTGAATTGGTCATGGTGGATATTTTTCCAAAGTCAAAAAGCAGCGGATATTGGGGCGATTGCACGCGAACCGTGGTGCATGGCACGGTTTCTCCGCAAGCTGCAAAAATGCACCAGGCGGTTGTGCAAGCCAAGGCCGCGGCGGTGCGCGCGGCCAAAGTTGGCGCAACTGGCAGCGATGTGCACGGCGAAACTTTGCGCGTGATTCATGAACATGGATTTAGCAGCGGCACGCCGCCAGTTGACGCGCCAGATTCGTGGTGCGGTATGGTGCACGGAACTGGTCACGGGCTTGGTCTTGATGTGCATGAGCCGCCGCTTATGGATCGAGGTGGGTTGCCATTGGTTGCCGGCGATGTCATTACCATTGAGCCAGGCTTGTATTGCAAAGCCATTGGCGGCGTGCGCATTGAAGACGCCTATGTGATTGAAGCCACGGGCGCGCGGCGACTTGGTCGCGGACTTCCAGAAGCAATTGATTGGCGTTGAAAGCCATCGCGGCGCTTTCAGTTTCACACAACAATAGTCTTTAATAGTCTTTGAACGGTTGTCAAATAAAATTGAGCGAGGCAAGGCGCGCTTGTAAACTTATTCGCCCAAACTTATTCGCCTTGATCGTCGTTTTGCGTTTCGTCTTCAAGGGCAAGTTCGGCGTCCAACTCCGAAAGGGCCGTGGGTTCGGTGCGCTCAAAACCTTTTTCGGCTTCGCGGCACATGTTCGCCAGCACTTGGTGCAAGCCTTCGTGATCTGGAACAGCATCTAACAAGCCTAAAACAGCGTCAATTTGCCTATCAAGGTCCATACCAGAATCCACATGCGAACCAGTCAAACCCGCGTCGCCTAGCGCTTCCATTGCGTTGACATACCACTTCATGGTGGGCTTCTTCGCATTTTCTGGCGGATCAACGTAGGCGCGCACCGTCACCACGCCAATAGCAACGATGGGCCACTTGCCGCGCAGGTTTGGCGGCTCACAGCAAATCACGGTGGCGGGTTTCTCATCACGAAGCGCGGCCAAGCGAAGTCGCCGCGCATCCGCGCCCACAAGTTGCATGGGCATGATCAAGTAGGAACCAGACTCCACTTTCATTTCTTCCATGTTGCCTTCGTGCAACACGCGGATTTTTTTCATATCAAGCGCGGCTTGCACGCGTTGACGGCGAGCCTCTTGCAGCGGCATGCAGATGCGCGCCATGGCTCCAAAGTCCTCGCTGCGGCGGGCCATTTCCATGGCTCGCTGCGCAAGGCGCTCGGCCTCAAACCATTGGCCACGGCGAAGCGCGGCTTCGGTCTTCTCCATTTGCTCTTGCAGTCGCGCGTCTTTTTTTGCTGAACTCATGTTGGTTGCTCGCGTGGATTATTTTTTATGAACAGTGGAAGCCGCCGCGGCTATGGATGGATGGTTACGCTTGTCGTCGGGACGAAACGTCTCTTGTGAGCGGCCATGCGTTCCTTCGCCAGCCTCAAGCACGGCGTCGCACACTTGCGCAATGCTTGTGAAAGTAGGGTATTCCGCCCGCAATTTGCTTACTTTTTCCATAATGCTTCCGCCGCGATCGCGGAACAGGCGCTTGTAGGCCTCCTTCATGGCGTCCACTTCGGCGTCGGCAAATCCGCGGCGCTTCATGGCAATGGCGTTGTGCCCACGCACCTCGGCGGGATTACCCTCGGCGATCATGTAGGGGGGAACATCTTTGCTGACGCGCGCCATGGCTCCAAGAAACGCGCAGGTGCTTAGACGCACAAAGTGGTGCAGCCCGCAACCGCCGCCAACATTCACATAGTCGCACACCGTGACATGTCCCGCCAACATTGCGTTGTTGGAAAGAACCACATGCGAACCAATTTGGCAATCGTGCGCAATGTGCACGCAGCCCATGATCAAGTTGTCGCTGCCGATCTTGGTGATGCCGTTTCCATTGCCAGTGCCGCGATGAATGGACGAGAACTCGCGAATGTGGTTGCGGTCGCCCATTTCAAGCGTGGTGCGCTCGCCGGCGAATTTTTTATCTTGCGGCGGTCCGCCCACAATGGTGAAAGGGTGCAACACATTCTCGCGTCCAATGCGCGTGTATCGATCCATGTGAACATGGCTGACCAATTCGCTGTCCTCGCCAATTTCGCACTCTGGACCAATGACGCACCATGGTCCAACGGTTACGCCCGCGGCAAGTTTGACGGATGGATCGATGATGGCGGTGGGATGAATTTTTGTCATGAAAGAATGTTGTAAAAATAAAAGATCAGGCTACGGTGGAATCCACCATCATAAAGCGAATTTCAGCCTCTGCAGCGGATTTTCCGCCCACCGTGGCGCGGCATTTTACGGAGGCGGTTCGGGCGTTGGCGCGAATGGTTTCAACTTCTAGAACCAATTGGTCGCCTGGAACCACTGGCTTTCTTAGTTTCACGCGATCCAAACTTAAAAGCATGGCGACGCGGCCAGAATGTTCCAGAGTTTGGCTGAGCATAAGTCCGCCCAACTGCGCCATGGCCTCCACAATCAACACGCCAGGCATGATGGGCGTGCCTGGATAGTGGCCTTGGAAAAATGGTTCGTTCATGGTGACATTTTTCACGCCAACAGCGCGGCGATTGGCGTCCATTTCAACAACGCGATCGACCAATAACATTGGATAGCGATGCGGCAAAACTTTTGCAATGGCGCGCGCGTCCATGGCTTGGCCAGCAACCAAACTTTCGGCCAAGTCCGCGGCCTTCATTGCGCGCAGAAGTCGTTGGCACATTTGCCTGTTCAGTCCATGGCCACTTCGGTGCGCCACAATGCGGCACTGTATAGGTCGACCCGCCAAATATAAATCGCCAAGCACATCAAGCAATTTGTGGCGCACGGGTTCATCGCTAAAGCGAAATGTATTTTCAATTGGGCCGTTGTCACCAATCACAAGCGCGTCGCGCACCGTGAGATGGCGACACAAGCCTGCGGCCCAAATGGCCTCGGCCTCTTCTTGCAAACTAAAGGTGCGCGCTGGCGCAATGTCGGTGGCATAGTCGCTGCGCGTGGGATCAAAAACCATGGTTTGACGGGGTATTCTGCGCTCATTTGCGCCGTAGTCCAAGTCGTAGGAAATTTCCATTCCTTCGTCGTCGCGTGGCAGAGCGGCAATCATGGAGTCATCGTCCTCAACAACAATCGCCTCACGCAAACGGAACACGCGGCGTGGCGCGTCTTGTTCAACCAAGCCCGCTTCGCAAATGGGTTGCACAAATGGAAGCGCGCTGCCATCGCCGCAAGGTAACTCTGGTCCATGCAAACGCAAAATGGCGTTGTCAATGCGCAGACCCGCAAGCGCGCTCATGCAATGTTCAATTGTGTCAATGGTGACATCGCCACCGCGCAATGTTGTGCGCCGTGGCTTGGGCAACACATGCGTCACCAACGCGGGAATGGTCACGGTTGGATTCAAGTCCACGCGCTCAAAAATAATTCCGGTGCCAGGCGGCGCGGGTGTGATTTCTAGAACAGCTTCTTCGCCAAGCATTAAACCTTTGCCGCGCACAATGGCAACGCGCGCCAACGTGCGCTGAGGATCAACGGTGGTTCCGCGCAGTTGTCCCGTGGGAAGAACTTTGGTGGCGACAGGTTTCATTGGGCTTTCGATGGACCTTTCAGCGGGTCCGTCGCGGGGAGCTTTGTCTGTTCCTCGAAGAGTGTTCGTAACTTGCGTGACCATTGTGGCAATTTACGGATTGCGGCGATCACACGCAATTCCTCGCGGATGTCCTGCGCGGGCATTCCGCCCCAGGTGGCGCCAGCTGGAATGTCGTTCATGACCGCGCTTTTAGCCGCCACACGCGCGCCGTCGCCAATGGTTTTGTGGTCGCCGATGCCGCAATATCCACCAATTTGCACGCCATCGCCCACTGTCACACTGCCAGCCAAACCGCACATGCCCGCGATCACGGTCATGCGGCCAATGCGGCAACCATGCGCGATCTGGCACAAATTATCAATTTTGGTTCCTGCGCCAATTCGCGTTGAACCAAACTTTGCGCGGTCCACGCAAGTGTTGGCGCCAATTTCAACATCATCATCAAGTACAACATTGCCGGTGTGTGGAATGCGCGTCAAACTTTTCCCATCCGCGGCGGGACGATATCCAAACCCGTCGCCGCCAATCACCGCCGAGGCGTGAATGATCACGCGCGCGCCAAGCACGCAGCGCTCATCAATGAAGGCGTTGCTGTGAATGACGCAGTGCTGGCCCAAAGTCACGTTCGCGGCCACGCGCGCGCCGGCGTGCAACACGCAACCATTTCCAATATGCGTACCAGCGCCAACACTCACCAGCGCGCCAATGCGCGCGTCTTTGCCAATAGTCGCGCTTGCATCAATGACAGCGGATGCATGCGTTCCCAACGCGGGAAGCGTGACCTGGGGCGCGAAGGCTTCCAACACTTTTGCCACAGCAAGGTCAGCGTTGTCAACGCGAATCAACGCGCGCGCTTGGGCGCCAGCAATTTGCTCAGATGTGTTTGAAATTGATGCATTTGCCGCCTGATGTGAAAGTTGCGCTTTCACTTGGCTTGCAACA
The DNA here is from genome assembly GCA_009691785.1 of Phycisphaerales bacterium. GTDB lineage: Bacteria > Planctomycetota > Phycisphaerae > Phycisphaerales > SM1A02 > SYAC01. Next base: position 28,800 of record SIAM01000014.1, on the reverse strand, counting down.
ATGGCAATGCGCGCGCGGCAGTGCGCCCACAATTTTGCGTGCGCGTCGCTGGTGATAAAGGTGGCTTCATGTTCCGTGGCGTCCGCCAATGAAGACAAGCCAGTGAATGCAATGTCGCCTGAGCCTTCAAGAGCGCCGCCCACCAATGCCGCCAGTTGGGAACTTGTCTTTGGTATCAACGCAAATTCCTAATGACCTCGCCGGTCACTTGCCTTGTCTCTTGGAAAAATTTTCATTCATTTGCTTTATCACAACATCGCTTATGTCAATTGCGGGATTGACCCACAACATGCGGCGGCCAGAAATTTGCGTCATGACAGGGCGCGTGTCCTTGGGATCAAATGGTGGAGTGGCGTCGTCCAGGAACACCGCGTCAATTTGTTGCGCCTTGCAAATGTCGCCCAATGAGGACTTGATGGCTTGATAGGTGCCGCGCAGAAGAATTTTTTTTTCATTTTCAAATTTATACTTCGAGAATTCCTCGAAGGCCTTGAAATTGCCAATCGCATCTTCGATTTTATTTGATGTCTCAAAAAATCCAGGGGAATCCGCCTTGAAATTTTCCAACTCAGATTGCAGGGATTGGATGGCCAAGCCTAGTTTTTCACTTTTGGCGCCGAGCTCTTTCATGGTTTCTTCCAATCGCTTTTCACCCGCCTTGTGCTCGTCAAGACCGTTATACAAACGCTCAAGATCCACGGTGGCAATGACGGTTGGTTTTTCAAATGACTTGAAAGCCCACAAAGAAATTGCGGCAAGCGCTAAGAACAACGTGATTGGCAGGGGAGAGAAGCGACGCATGTGATTTCTCCAAAAATGGGTTTAGATAATTTGAGTGAACATCCATGAAATGAACGGTGGAAAGTGGGGCAACAATGGCATTGGCAAACATTATTTTTTGGCTGGACCAACTGAGGCGGGCGCAGTGGCATGGGTGTTGTTCATGCGCACAATCAACTTGTCGCTGACATCCGTGGACGGACTGGCAAAAATAATATGTCGGCGCCCAATTTGCTCAAGCACTTGCTGGGCCAGGGGCACCTTCATTTCTCGATTGGTCATGATTTCATTTGTTCCATCATTCACAATGATGTAGTCGTAGCCCTCGCTTTCGGCCAACTTTGCGCTTTCCTCACGCAGATTGCGGTAAATGCTTTGCCACATCAAACTATTTTCCCGATCAAGTTCGCCACCTTTTAACCCTGCCCATTGCTCAAGTTGCAGTTGCTCCAAGGCAACTTGCTCGGCGATCCGTTGTTGCTCAGCGCCGTCTGTCGCGCTGGATGCCTGCTTTTTCTCTGCCTCAAGTTTTTTCTTGCGGATGTCGGCCTGATCGCGCATTTGATTTTGCAACGCGGTGAGTTGAACTTCCCAGTCCGATTTTTCCTGAAGTTTATCCAACACCTTTGCCAAGTTGATGCTGCCAATTCGACTGGCTTGGGCGGGAGCCATTGGTCGGCTTACGCCCCAGGCGAATGAGCCCAGTCCAAATGCGACAAGTGATGCAATGGCGACGGTTTGTATTTGGGAATTTTTCATTATGGATTTTCCTAATTCAGTCACGTAGTGTAAGTGCCACGCTGAAATCTTGCTCAGTGAATTGACATGCAATTTAGAAGGGAAGTTCCGCGTTGAAAGAGAAGACCTGCGTCTCATCTGTACTTTCTTTCAGGATTGGGAACGCAAAATCAAGGGCGATGGGCGCAGGACCAAGCGCGCCGATATATAGGCGCAAACCCAGTCCAACACTGACGCGATATTGGCTGAAACCAATCGGATTTGGAATATCACCCGCGTAGCTATTGCCAGTGACGGTTCCGGAATCAACAAAGGCAACTCCAGTGATGACATCTTGGAAGATGGGTGTTTCATATTGCGTGCCGGCGAAGAACATAAATTGACCTCCAATGGTTGTAGCGGGAGCACCGTTGTTTGGACCCTGATTCGTTGGCGGAAACGAATTGGTATATCCCTGCAACTGATATGTAACTGGACTGATAGTGCGGAACGCGAAGCCGCGTAAGCTGCGACCACCTAAATAGAAGCGCTCGAAGACTGGTGAATTGTCGCTTGCGATGTAGCCCATTTGTGAATTTAAACGCAGCGTGGTTTTGCGGCCAAGAAAATCCTCATCAAGCGTGAGGAAGGTGGTGTAACTTCCACGGATCATTGGAAAGCTGTAGGAACCCGCGTACATGCTTGTGGTGACTTCGGAAAGTGATCCAGAACCAGGGCGCGCCTTGCTGTCAATAGTGTTGCGGGAAAGCGAAGTGGAAACGACCCCGAATTGATTTGGTCCCGCTTGGGTTTCCACCACCAGCGGAGTGCCAGTTTGAAACTCAGCAAGTTTGACATTCTCAAGTCGCACATTGGTTCCAAAGGTCCAGAAATCACCAAGACGACGACCTGTTCCAAGTGCCAAGGTTGTTCGTTCTTCTGTCCATTCGGAATAAATACGATTGCGATAGGACAAACTTGAGCTGCCCGACCAATCGGTTTCAAATAAATGCGGCTCGCCCAATGAAATAGAATACGTGCTCACATCAATACCCGGCTGAATGGCAATGGTGAAAGTTTGACCCGCGCCGCGGAAAGCGCGGCCCGCGGTGAATTCGCTGAACGATGTCGGCACATCGGCGATATCAAAGTTGTATTGATTCAAGGAAATTTCACCGCCGAAACCCTGATCCGTGCCGATGGCCAAACCAAAGTTCATGCTGCCAGTATTTTTCTCCTTGATTTCCACCAACACGTCGCGGGTTCCAGGCTTATCCGGATCTTCCAATTGCGGCGTAACGCGAATATCCGTGAACAAACCTGTGGACTTCAGGCGGATTTGCGTGAGTTCAATTTCACGGCCGTCCATGGGGCGCCCGGGTTGAAAGCGAACCATGCGGCGAATAATTTTGTCACGCGTAATGAAATTGCCTTGAATCTGCACCAAGCCAGTTTCAAATCTGTCACCTTCGGTGATGCTGACCAACATGTCCACGTCGGCTTCTTCGCCCGAGCGGACATAGGTGTTGGTCACTTTCGCGTCTATGTAGCCCATTACAAAGTACGAGGTTTGAATGCTCTTCACACTGGCGTCTATGCCCTTTTTTTGAAACGCGTCGCCAGGGCGAAGAGTCATGAGCGAGCGCAATTGCTCCGCCGAAAATATGTGTAGTTGACCATCAGGGGTGGAACTTTCAACTCTCACCGAGCGCAATCGATATTCACGGCCTTCATCAATGATGAAGACAACTTTGGCTTCTTTTTGGTCGGAGTTCAGTTCAACACGGCGATCAACGCGCACGTCCACATAGCCGTGGTCCTTGTAAAATTTATCCAGCGTCGCCACGTCATCGACTAAAGCTTCCTCGTCTAGGTTTCCTTTGCGAAAGATAAAAATCCATGGCTTGGTTTTAATTTCCGCCGAGAGCAGTTTGTCGGGAAACGCCCGGTTGCCCACGAATTCAACTTCTTGAATGCGCACGCGCGGTCCTTCCACAATGCGGAAAATTAAAATTCCGGATTCCTTCAGGCGCGTTTCATCCACGGCGATCTCCACCAGGTAATGCCCCTTGTTGCGATAGAGCCCCTTCATCTTCAGAATGCTTTGCTCCAACAAAAAATCGTCGCGCGGACCGCCGGGATACAGCGGAATAACGGCGCGCAATTCCTGATCGCTCACGGCTTTGTTGCCCACAGTTTGAATATCAAGCACCAAACTTTGTTCAATCAATGTGTAGATCACTTCAACCGTGCCGTCGGGTTGCAGTGAGGCTTCCGCCGTGACGGTTTCAAAGTGTCCCAAGCGGTATAAACTTGCCACGTCCGCGCGCACCGCCAGCGATTCATATGGCTCGCCCGCGCCAATACGCAGATTATTTTTAACCTCCTGCTCGCTGATACGGCTTAGGCCCTTGATGGTCACCAACGAGATCGGTCGATCGGCGAAAGTTTGGTCCTCAATGTCGCCGGCGTGCGTGGTCGGCGCGGTCAATGCGATCATGAGGAACATGATGAGCAGGATAAAATTGAATCGCCACTTGTTCGGGCGACAACCCGAGCAACGGCGTTGACTGACGGGCCTTTGCATTTCTAAATTTGAGGATAACCGTGCGCAAGACGAGGCGCACCCGTTGAAAATTATTGGGACCCCGCGATCAAAGTTGGTTGCTAGGCTTGGGGTTGTTATGGCTATCCGACTTGACGAACTTGCCCAAAAAATTGGCGCAACATTGCGCGGAGACGGCGCCACTATGGTGCATTCATGCGCCCCGATTGAGCGCGCCCAAAGTGGGCAAATTAGTTTTCTAGCCAATCGAAAATACGCCGCGCATTTGGGCACCACCAACGCCTCCGCGGTCATTGCTCTTAGTGGCACCACGGTCAAGGCGGGAGTGGCCATGTTGGAGGCCGTCGATCCCTATTTCGCATTTCGACAAGCCATGGTCGTGCTTCATGGTTTTCGAAATCATCCAGCGCAAATTCTTGCGTCGGGGAAAAATAATTCCATTTCAGAGCGCGCCGTCATTCATGCATCCGCGCAAGTGGGCGAAGATTGCGCTGTGTACGCCGGCGCGGTGATTGAGCGTGGCGCCACATTGGGCGCGCGCTGCGTGATCTACCCCAACGTTTATGTTGGCGAGGGCGTGAAACTGGGTGACGATTGCATTCTGTATCCGAGTGTGTGCGTCTATGACGGCTGCGTGATTGGCAACCGTGTCACATTGCACGCAAATACAGTTATTGGCAGCGACGGATTTGGCTACGCCACGCATAAGGGCCGCCATGAAAAAATTCCGCAGTTTGGAATTGTGGTGATTGAGGACGATGTTGAAATTGGTTCCTGCTGCGTCATTGAGCGCGCGGCCATGGAGGAGACGCGCATTGGCGCGGGCACAAAATTTGCGGATTTGATTTCCATTGGCCACGGAACGCGCATTGGCAAACATTGTTTGCTTGTGAGTTTGGTGGGCATAAGCGGTAGCGTGGACATGGGAAATTATGTTGTGCTTGGTGGGCAAGTTGGAGTGACAGGACATCTTTCCATTGGCGACGGCGTACAAGTTGCGGGCAAGTCCGCCGTGATGGGCAATGTTCCCGCGGGTATGCGGGTGGCTGGCGTTCCCGCCATTGAAAGCGACAAGGCCTTGCGAAATCACCTTGTATTCCGCGACTTATTTGGCATGGCCAGAAAATTAAAATCTCTTGAACGCGAAGTAGCCAAGCTTCAAGCCGCCAAAGATGGCGTGGATACCTAGAGCGACACGAATTCATCTTCAGCACCTTCACCACAGGAAATACAATGGCCACCGCCACACTTTTGGAAACTCCGTTTCACGCCATGCACTTGCAGCACCACGCCAAAATGACGGACTTCGCCGGCTGGGACATGCCGCTGCACTTTGGTTCCATTCTTGAAGAGCATCGCTGGACGCGCACATCCGCCGGTTTTTTTGATGTCAGCCACATGGGTCGCATTAAATTCACCGGCCGACATGCGCGGCGATTTCTGGATCGCATTTGCACGCGCGGAATTCTTGGCATGACCAAGGGTTCGGTGCGCTACGGCTTGGTGCTGAATGAGCAGGGCGGTTGTCGCGACGACATTCTGGTGTACTGCTTGGAAGAGGACGAATATCTCATGGTGTGCAACGCGTCCAATCGTTTGAAATTGTTGCAACATTTCGCGGACAATAAGGGCGATTTGGTTTTCAAAATGGATGACCAAACCGTTTCCACCGCCATGGTTGCGTTGCAAGGACCCAAGGTCATGGACTTGGTCAGCACCATGAGCCGCGAAATTCCAACACTGAAGCGCTACCGCTTTGTGGAAAAAAGTTTAATGGTGGTGAAGTTGCTTGTCAGTCGCACGGGCTACACCGGCGAAGACGGCGTGGAAATTATTTTGGGCGCGGGCATGGCCAAGTTGGCGCTGAGCATGTTGCTCAAGGACATGGGCGCCGCGACAAGCGTGATCAAACCGTGCGGTCTTGGCGCGCGCGACACCTTGCGCATGGAGGCCGGCATGCCGTTGTATGGACATGAAATTGACGAGACGGTGGATCCGTTGACGGCGGGATTGAACTTCGCGGTGAAGATGGACAAGGGCGCGGGCGATGAGCGCGAAGTTCGTTTCATTGGTCAAGATGCGCTGGAGAAAATTGCCAAGGCGGGCTTGAAGCAGAAGTTGGTTGGATTGAAATTGCAGGGGCGCCGCAGCGCGCGTCAAGGAATGAATGTCATTGCAAGCGGCGCCGGCGGCGATCGAATTGTTGGCCGTGTCACCAGCGGGTGTATGAGTCCAACGCTTGACATGCCCATTGGCATGGCGATTGTGGATATTGATATTGCAGAGACCCTGCCTGCATTGATGGTTGATCTTGGACGCGAACGCGCCGAGGCCGCGGTGTATCAATTGCCGTTTTACAACCCGACCAAGCCTGGCAAGTCAGCGACTTGATTTTTTGGCGCGTTGACGCAAACGCGCGGACAAATTTCTTCCAGCCTGACGCAATCTCAGTTGATGAATGTGTTGACTTGGCGCGTTGACGCAAACGCGCGGACAAATTTCTTCCAGCCTGACGCAATCTCAGTTGATGAATGTGTTGACTTGGCGCGTTGACGCAAAGACCGTGGTCGAACTCAGTGACCCGTTTTTGGAATTTTAACGACGGTCACTTTGGTGGTGTGAGTCAACGAACTCTTCGCCTGGGAATTTTGGTCGGGCTACACGCTTGTGGTTGGCGAATCCGTTTCACCAGCGGAGAACCTCAGTGGCTTGTCGTCCATCATGCGCGTGTGCAGTTTTTTCAGGGCGTCCACTTCAATTTGTCGAACGCGTTCGCGGGTCAAGCCCACTTGGTTGCCAACTTCTTTCAATGTCAGTGGTTCCTGACCCTCCAGCCCAAATCGCAGGCGCAAGACATGCGCGTCGCGGTGGTCAATGGAGTCAAGCAGTTTCAAAATGACCGAAAAATCCTCGCGCGAACTTATCTTTTCCTCGGGGCCGGAAGTGCGAGTGTCGGTGAAAAGGTCGTTGAAATTAGGCTCTTCGCCGCCAATAGATTTTGGGGCCTGATTGGGCGAGTTGTAGGCCGTGATTGCCTTCTTCACAATGTTCAACTTGCGCACGGGAATTCCCATGACTTTGGAAAGTTCCAAGATTGTTGGCGGCCGCGAATTGTCCGCTTCAAATTTGCGCGTTTCAATTTTCCAGCGCGCGATCAACTCCACCATATAGGCGGGAATGTGAATGGCTTGCTGCGAGTTGATCAGGGTGCGCTTGATGGCTTGCTTGATCCACCAACTTGCGTAGGTGCTGAAGCGCGCGCCTTGGGCCGGATCAAATCCTTGGGCGGCGCGGATTAAACCCACATTGCCCTCCTCAACCAGGTCGGAAAGCGCAAGCCCGCGGTGCGCATAATGTTTTGAAATGGCAATGACCAATCTCAGATTGGACTTGATCATCAATTCAATCGACTCGTTTTTAATTTTACTTTGCTGCGGATCGCAGTCGTCGCAGTTGTTGACAATCTTCCAGCCCAGAATCTTCTCCGATTCCGGAGTCAACAACGGCGTCGCGCCAATTTGGCGCATGTATGTTTGTAAATCAGATGTAGCAAATACTCTCGCCATAACTTCTTTTCGAAAGGGACTCCCAACCACTCGAGACGATCATCATAGTTACCCTATGGGGCAACACCGTACCCGAAATGTGTGTTTTTTAAAACTTATTATTTCCTGGAAAGGTCCGCCCAAATAAAAATATTATGTGAGTTAGCATGGATGGCGTGTCAAGCACCAACGATCTAACCCCTATTTTAAAGGATTGGCATTGGCAACCGGGCGTATTTGGCGTCAGAACCCTGTCTGGGCACGATGGCAGGCTGTTGATACAGGTGCGCTTGGAACTTGGAATTATTCAAATGGAGGCCGATGGGCGGCCCGACGGCAACGCTTCTGGCGGATTTGGATCGGTGCTTGACCGGGTTCGATCGCCATTGACCACGCTTGGGGGGCGCCACGGGAGTGGTGCAGCGGGTCTTGGCGCCGATGATGTTTCTGATTTAAGCGGCGAGATTTTACTTTTTCGCCAACGCGCCATGGCGTGCGCGGTGTTGGAATTGTGGCCAAGGGTTCGCCGCGACGCGCTTCACAATATTGAAATTCTGGAATTGCTATGGACGCGCGGCATGGACAACGCGCAGCGCGCGCGTTGCGAATCGTGGCGCGCCCATGAAATTAAATTGCATACGCGCGCCGAAGTGGCAATGGCGCTTTCGGCAGGAAGAAAATTGGAGGCGGGTGTTGCTATCGACCGCGGTTTAGAGGCGCTTGAAAAATCATTTCAGCGCGCCGGAGCAGCCAAGGAATTTGAGCGCTCAATTGAAACGCAGTACTTGCGCGGCTTGCGCGAATCGCTCACATTGAAATTGCCCGCGAGTCAACAACTTGAGTTGGAGCAGCGAATGTTGATCGCGATTGGCTGCGAGAATTTTGAATTGGCGGCCATACTGCGTGATGAGCTGCGACAGATGGGGCCAAGTTTATGATGTGGGCGCAATATCTTGGCGCCACGCTGTTCGCGTTGTTTGGGTTGGCGTGCGTGGTGGTGACGCCGCTTGGTTTGCCTGGAACTTGGATCATGATTGGAGTGGCGGGAACTGTTGACGCGGTGATGATGGGGTTGTGGCCAATGCAGCACATTCCCTTTGGAATGAACGCGCTGGTCATTGCTGTTCTTGCGGGAATTGCGGGCGAAGCGCTTGAATTTGTCGCGGGCGCGCTGGGGGCCAAGGCCGGCGGCGCGTCGCGCAAAGGCGCGGTGGGCAGCATGATTGGAAGCGTCATTGGGCTCATCATTGGAACGATCTTGATTCCAATTCCACTGGTTGGCTCCGCCATTGGCGCCGTGGCGGGCGCGGTGGTCGGCGCCATCGTCGGAGAAAAAATACATGGGCGTGAAATGAAAGATTCACTCAAGCCCGCCGCGGGCGCGGCCATTGGAAGAATTCTTGGAGCGCTTTCCAAAGCGCCCTTCGCGTTGATTGCCTGGAGCGTGTTGGTGTGGGACGCGTTCACCTAATTCGCATATTGGTGTGAAGAGCATTCTTGTTGCTAGCAACTTGCGCAAGCGAAATCAAATTTGCAAACACGCGCGCCCCGCTTCACAATTCGAAATTTGCTTATACAAGAGCACGTTTGCAAAATCAATCGCGCGCATTCAAGTTTGTGAAATGTTCAACGCGTGTCAATTGATTATCTTGAAGAGTCACGCACATTGGGTCCGCATGTTCAAAGCGCAAAATAAAATGGCGACGCATTGCAGTTTCATACGACGCGGTCAATGGCGTGTGTTGCGCGACCGTCTTGGTCGAAGCATGGTTCTGCTCTTGCAACTCTTGCGCCCAGCCGCGCGCAATGGGTTCCACGGTTCCACGGCCACCATCCAATTCCCGCGCGCCATTGAGCGTGAGATACAAGCCCCGATGTTTGGGAAGCGCCTCAATCACCATGCGCTCGTTCATATTCAATTTGGTGAGAAGGCGCGGGCACCGCCAACACAATGTTTCACGCGCTTCGGGCCGCACAGTGACCGAGCCAGCCAAAAGCCAGTCAAAATGATGGAGCCCATCGGTTGTCATGTGGCGAAGAATGGCGGTTTGCAGGGGGTTCATTGGTCAACACGCTATTGCAAGGAACACATTATCATCTCGAAGCCCATGACTTACTTCACCAAATTTATCGTTGCCGCGCTTCTTGCCACGCCATGTTTGATTGGTTGCAAAAGCACGCCGCCTATTGAAAGCACCACCGCCGCGGCGCAGCACTACATTGATTTCGATCGCTGCCAAGAAGCCGCGGATTTAATTCGTCCCGTGGTGAAGGACTGGCCGGGTGAATGGCAGGCGCAATTTATTTATGGCAAAGCGGAATTATGCTTAGGCGATTTGACCGAGGCGCGTCACGCGCTTGAGGCCGCCAACGCGCGCAACCCCAGCAATATGGATGTGGTCTTTGCCTTGGCCGATTGCATGCAGAAGCAAAAAGATATTCCCGAGGTGTACTTGCTTCTTCGCAACGCCGGCGCGGAGTTTCGTAGCGCCGAGGCATATGTGAAGCTTGCTGCAATCGCCGACAGTGTGGGAGATATGGATTCTGAAAAGACCGCGTTGTTGGCCGCCATTGAAATGGACGAGGGCTACGGCATGAACCGCATCATTAGTCCATATCTGGAAATGGCGGCGTTGCAGGACAAACTTGCCGATAAAACCGAAGCCCTGCGACGTTTGCGTCAGGCATACGGCGTGAATCCAAATGATCCACGCGTTCAAGCCGCGCTTGAAGCGCGCGGTCAAGTTCTTGGTCCAACGCTGGCCCTACCTGGTGGAATTTAATTTCGTGCCGCGATGAGCCGGCCCAACACACGCAATGTGGGTGACGCGGAACGTCTACTAAGCCAATTCACCGCGCTTGGTGATGTTGTTCGCTTGCGCATGTTGCAACTTTTGGTCGATGAGGAATTGAGCGTTGGTGAGTTGGCGCGCATTGTGCAAGTGCCGCAAAGCACCGCAAGTCGCCATCTGAAGCCGTTGCTTGATGGTGGTTGGATCGCGCGCCGCAGCGACGGCACGGCGGGTTTGTATCGCATGGCCAACGCCACCATGCCGCAAGATTCCAAGGCGTTGTGGGCAGTGGCGCGACAAAGTATTCAGACACATCCGGAGGTTGCCCAAGATCGCCAGCGCATGGCCAGCGTCATTGCGTCGCGTCGTGTGGATAGCGAGGCGTTCTTTGGCCGCGTGGGTGGACAGTGGAGCGATGTTCGCCAAAAACTTTTTGGCACCCGCGCTACCAACGCCGCGTTGCTTGATCTTCTAGATCCTAAAATCGTGGTCGCTGATTTGGGTTGCGGCACTGGCGAGGCCAGCGAAGTGTTGGCTGGGTTGGTGCGCAAAGTGATTTCGGTGGACCGCGAAAAAACAATGTTGGACGCAGCGCAGAAACGGTTAGCGCATGTGAAGCATGTGGAATTTCGCCGCGGAACCATGGAAGCATTGCCCTTGAAAGATGGCGAAGTGGATCTTGCTATTGTCATGCTTGTGTTGCATCACATTGTGGATGTTGAAGCGACGCTGCGTGAAGTTGCACGCGCGCTGAAAGCGAACGGGCGCTTGTTTATTGTTGACATGGTGGCGCATGATCGGCGCTCGTATGCCGCCAGCATGGGCCATGTGCATTTGGGTTTTTCCGCCGACGCCATTCGCCGCTTGGCCAAAGCGGCGGGCTTTGAATTGCTGCGCTACCGGTTGCTGGCCAGCGATCCTGTGGCAACAGGCCCTGGACTGTTCACTGCCTTGCTTGCTCGCAAGCAAAAATAATTTATAAGTATGCAGAATAAATACGGTGAAATTGCAACACGTTGTGGCCAACCTATTGCAAGATTTGCATATGGCGCTGCTTGGGGGCTGCTTGCACGTGTTCAGTCTTGATTAAAAAAATCATGCGCGAAAATGAACGCATTCGCAAGGGCAAATTATTTTGATTCCGTATTTGTAACTGGCGCAGCGGCTGTCGCCGATTTTTTTGCGGCGCTTAGTTTCAGCGCGGCAATCGCGGCGTCCAGTTTGGCCAGCGTTTCCATGGGGTTTTGCTGCGCCTTCAGCGCGTCCGCGGGGGTTGCCACTTCCACTAGGCGGCTTCCAATAAACACATTCACTGGTTCGGTTGGCAACGGCGCGCCGCTGATCACGCACACTTTCAACGCGTACTTCGCGCCTTGATCGGCCACAATGGCCTTGTCCACTTGCGCCAACCATTTCACTGGATCGCGCCTCACACGGCGCGTGCATTGCCCGCAACAGGTGCGCACCAATCTATTTCCCACAATTATATTTTCGCCTTTGCCAGCGTTTGGACTATTGGGATCGGTCAGCGACTCGTCAGGCATGACCACGCAATTGATCGCGGGATACAGCGGCAATTGTTCGCCCACCATTTGCTCGTTGGCGGGCTTGAGAAATTTGGCGCGATCAGTTTCAAATGTCGCGGCGCATTGCGCGCTGTCAAAGCGCACTTCGCGGCCATTCAAGCCGGGGTCCTTTGGATCGTCCATAATGTGAATCGCGGGCGTGGCGCCAAGCGACTTCAGGCAAACAGGACATGTCGGCAGCGACCACGCACATCCAACGCGAACTGGCGGCTGATTTGCGCGGTTGCCTAGTGACAGCGCAAGGGCGCACACGCCTATGAAATTAAACGCCACACGTTGAATACGCATGCCGTCATGGTAGACGCATTGCGCACATGCGACCACTTTTTTGCGCCTGACCGTCCCGGCGTGGCGTTTCATATGAATGCACACATGAATACACAGATGAATGCGCGCCCAGCGCACAAAAAAGCCGCGGAGAGAAATCTCCGCGGCTTCAAGTTTCAACAATTTTCAGAAGTGAATTACTTTTGATCTTTCACTTCAAACTCGGCGTCAATCACATCTTCCTTGCCGCCTGCGGGCTTGGCGCCGTCAGCGCCTTCGCTTGGCTTTTGCGCAGCCGAGCTTGCCTCATACACGGCTTTGCCAAGCTCCATTGCGGCGTCGTTCAAGTTCTTCATGGCCGCTTGAATGGCTGCCTTGTCCTCGCCCTTGAGTTTGTCCTCTAGGTTTGACAACGCGCTTTCCACTTTGCCGCGACTCTCTTGCGAAATCTTGCCGCCGTGCTCCTCCAAACTTTTCTTGGTGGAGTACGCCAACGCCTCGCCCTGATTGCGCAGGTCGATCAACTCGCGGCGGGTCTTGTCGGCCGTCGCATTTTGCTCCGCCTCTTGACGCATGCGCGCCACTTCTTCCTTGCTCAAACCGCTTGAGCCAGTGATGCGGATTTCCTTCTTGGTGCTGGTGGCCTTGTCGGTGGCGGAAACATTCAAGATTCCGTTGGCGTCAATGGCAAACTCAACTTCAATTTGCGGCAATCCACGCGGCGCCGAACCAATTCCCGTCAAATCGAAACGACCTAGGCTGCGGTTGTCAGCGGCGAACTCGCGTTCGCCTTGCATCACGTGAATGGTGACGCTGGTTTGATTGTCCGCGGCCGTGGAGAACGTTTCCTTCTTGCTTGTTGGAATGGTGGTGTTGCTCTGGATCAACTTGGTCATGACTCCGCCAAGCGTTTCCACGCCCAGCGAAAGCGGAGTGACATCAAGCAGCAGAACATCCTTCACATCGCCTTGCAACACCGCGCCTTGAATTGCTGCGCCAATGGCAACCACTTCGTCAGGGTTAATGCTGCGGTCAAGCTCTTGCGTTTGGAAAATATCCTTGGCAATGTTCTGCACCTTTGGAATGCGAATGGATCCACCAACCATGACCACTTCTTGAATGTCCTTAGGTGACAACTTGGCGTCGCGCAACGCTTGCTCGCATGGGCCGCGCAAGCGATCGAACAAATCCTTGCACAAATCCTCAAAGCGCGAACGCGTCACGGTCACTTGCAAATGGCGCGGGCCACTTTGATCCGCCGTGATAAACGGCAAATTCACCACGGTTTCAAGTTGATTGGACAACTCAATCTTGGCTTTTTCAGCGGCTTCCTTCAGGCGTTGCAAAGCCATGGCGTCCTTGCGCACATCAATGCCTTCCTTCTTGCGGAATTCCTCGGCAATGAAATCAATCAAGCGTTGATCAAAGTCGTCGCCACCAAGATGACCGTCGCCGTTGGTGCCCATGACTTCAAACACGCCGTCGCCAATGTCCAGAATGCTGACGTCAAATGTTCCGCCGCCCAAATCAAACACGGCAATGCGGCCGCTCTTTTTCTTTTCCAAACCATAGGCCAGCGCCGCGGCGGTTGGCTCATTGATGATGCGCTCCACTTGCAAGCCGGCGATTTCACCGGCGTCCTTGGTGGCTTGGCGCTGGCTGTCGTTGAAATACGCGGGCACAGTGATGACCGCGCGATCCACTTTCTCGCCAAGATAATCTTCGGCCACTTTCTTCAGCTCTTGCAAGATCATGGCGCTAATTTCTGGCGGCGTATATTCCTTGCCGCGAATTTCCACCTTGACCAAATCTTGCGAGCCACCGATGACCGCGTACGGCACCATCTTCTCTTCGCCTTCAACTTCGCTGTGACGGCGACCCATGAAGCGCTTGATGCTGAACACGGTGTTCTTTGGATTGGTCACTTGTTGATGACGCGCGGGTTGTCCAACAAGTCGCTCACCCTTCTCGGTGAAGCCCACCACGCTTGGCGTTGTGCGGCTGCCCGAAGCATTGATCAACACTTTGGGTTGACCGCCCTCCATGACGGAGACGCATGAGTTTGTTGTTCCTAAATCGATTCCAATAATTTTTCCTGCCATTGTTGTGTTCCTATTCTGTCCACGAATGTTCGGGGACAATTGCATAGTGCAAGAGCGATGCCAAACATATTAGAATCTGATTCTCTTTGTGAGAAAGCCCATTCAATATAGGTTTGTAAGCCGATAGAAGTAGCATGTTGCCCCAATTTCCATTTTTAAGATGCCGCCGCTCAAAGCGTTCTGCCAAAGCGGCACCCGTGGAAATTTTGGCATGACCGAAGCGGCCGTTGAAATTGTAGAAGCGCCACTTGCCAAAGCCTGGCGCACGCGTTGGGATTGGGCGGCTATTGCCATGGACGCAATATGGTTCAGCCTGTTCTTGGTGTGGTTCGCCGGACGGATTGTCGGGGATAGAAACAGTTTCGTGCAGTGGATTTCCTGGATTCCAACATTGGGGGTTGTCGCGTTTGGATGTGTGTGGCTGGTATGCCGGGCGGGGGATCGCCGGCGACATCGATTGCGCAGGTGGGGTGGATTGGCGTGCGTCGCTTTGGCGGCGGGCGCCGCGGTGCGCGGAGATTTTCGCCCGTGGAAAGATTCTGTCGCGCAAACACCGCAAGACATTCGCATTGTGCAGTGGAACACGGATCACCCAAGCGGCAACGACCCGCGCAGCATGACGGCGCTTGCCACCATTTCCGCGGAGCATGCCGTGGATTTATTTTTAATCAGCAACCGCGGTTCAATCACCACGCAAGATTGCGTGCACCAATGGGCAGGTGCAAATTTTTCTAATGTCAGCGCTGGACCATTTGCGTGTGTCACACATTTTCCCATTGAAGAGGCCCGCGTCATCGCCGTGACTGGTCACGGTTACGACATGGTGTGGGTGGCCAAGTTTGTCGTGCGGCCGCCATTGTGGAATGGGCGAGTGCTTCGCATTGCCATGGTTGATTTGCCAAGCAAGCCAACATTATCGCGTATTCAAGTGGCACAAGAACTATTGGTGGCCATTCGCCGCGGTGATCTGGGCGAGGTGGATATTGTTGTTGGCGATTTCAACGCGTTGCCAGGAAGCTTAATTCTTTCGCGCGTCTTTCCAACGTTCCATGACTCATGGGCGGAAGCTGGCTCGGGTTTGCGCAACACTTGGCCGCGGCTATTTCCACTGTGGTCCATTGATCATGTGTTGCTGGCGCCAGACATGCGCGCTATTTCAAGCACGACGGCGAACCCCGGAGTTTCCAAACATCGAATGAATGTGGTGTCAGTTCGGCCGCGTTAAGTCACACTGTTTAGCGGCCAGCTTCAGTTTGAATTGCAGTCCAGATGAGCGAGAATTGCGACTCCTGCGCATTCGTTGGAATTTCTTGCGCGGGCAAGCCGGTCATTCTTAGGCCAATGATTTTTGAGTAACTAAACCAACTGATTTCACCGCTGCCGCGCAATGCATTACCACCAATTGTGTGGTTGAAATCATCCAAAGTGCGCATGCCGTCACTCAGCAGAACCGAGTTCTGACTATTGGGGGCACCAAATGAAATTGGCTCTTTGGATTGCGGATCGTATCCGCCTGCATACTGGTAGTTGCCATAGATCTTTGCAATTGTTTTAGGGTGAGTAAGATATTCATGTGAGGCCACATCAAGCAATGTTGTATCACGTGGATTCTGGCAATTCAAAGTTGACCGATACTTTTCGTATCCGTTGGTCCCATGGTGTGACGGGCAAAATAAGCACTTGCAATTATCAAGGTATTGCGTTCCAGACACGTTGCGCCACAGAAGGCCCAATCCATCCCATTGAGCACGGTAAGGGCTGTCTGGATCGTTGGCAGTGAGCGCCATTGTTTCTTGCAAAAGTTTTGATTTATAGTTGTAGCAATATGGAAGTGGTGAACGGCTGAAATCGTTCGCATATCCGTTGAGGCCGTAATAAATGGAGCGCATGTTGTTGGCGCACATTAATTTGCCCGCCACGCCGCGCACTCGGTTCAGTGACGGAAACATGATGCTGAATAAAAGTGCAATGATTGACAGCGTGACAAGAAGTTCGACAAGACTAAAGCCAGCCGACCTTTTAATTGGGCGGAACGAATTGGTCAAAGATGTATCGTCGGTCTTTTTCATCCGATAACAGCCTTGTCCGTGAGCCTTTGCTCACGCCCAATCCTAACCTCGCAGTATGATCTTGACACGTATTTTGCAAAAGTACAAATAAATTTCAGATTCTTCGTGACTTTTCTAAAAGTCGTAGTAGGTTCTTGACATAGTAGTCCCTAATTAAGGGGACCGCTTACAACCAGGAGGAGTGGAAATGACCTTTCAATCAGGCGAAGAAGAGTGGGTTTTTATGTCGAAAGTTGCTTCAGGTGATGAAGCCGCAATCGCAGAGTTATACGATGCATTTGGAGCTTTAGTGTTCAAGTCAGCGCGTCAAGTGTTGACGCGCCGAGCCGAAGCCGAAGATGCCGTTCAAGAGATTTTTATCCAACTATGGAAGACGGCAGACCGGTTCGACTTCCGTAGAGCGCGTTTGGTGACTTGGGTGATGTTGCTCACCCGGCGCCATTTAATTGACAAATTGCGTCGCAAGAGCTCGCGTCCAGAAACGCTGGGTTTTGAAGCGGATAATAGCAGTTTCAAGCAATTAAATGAGCGTTCCAAGCAGGCGGAGCAACCCATGGTTGCCAACGAAGGAAACCAAGCGATTCGAGCAAAGATTGCTGATTTGCCAGAGTTGCAACGCGAAGTGATTGAGCGTGCATATTTAAAGGGCTTCACACTGCGTGAAGTGAGTGAGCAATTGAATGTTCCACTAGGAACTATTAAAAGCGCGCTAAGCCGCGGTTTAAGCCGTTTGCGTGAACGAATGGGCGGTTCCGCTGAGGAATTGGCCTAATTGACCTAATTGACCTAATTGACCTCATCTATATGACCTAGTTGTTCGACTTTGGTTGTGAGAAATCAATGAAAGTTCCCCCGCGAAGGATTTCCTTCGCGGGTTTATTTTTAGGACTTTGGTTATTTTTAATCTTGCTAGCTTAATAATCCAACTTTTGTCTTGGGTTTGTTATAAAATGCAAGTGGTGGAAAAGTTATTTTCAAATAAAACAGATTTGCGTGCAGCCTTGAAGTGCGCTGCTACGGATATGAGTTTGACAATGAGGGAGTGGCAAGGGTCGATAAACGGCTCTTGATATGGGTTTGCACCTCGGTCGTGGTCTAAGTTGGACTACAGGGGTAAACCTTCAAAAGGGTGTTTGTTGCATCAGGTTGATGCGGCAAACTAACTAAGGTTAACGAGCGCTTGCTTTTTAGCCGATGGAGATTGAACGAATGACTACTCCTGAACCAATGCGTCGAGATGAATTGCTTGAAATGGCTTCTTTGGACGCCCTGGGCATGCTTGAGGCCGACGAAGCCGCTTTTTTTAGTCGCAGTTTTTTAGACGCTCCTCGCATGGTGCAAGATGAAATCCGCGCCTTGCAAGCCAGTATCGCCTCTGATCTTCAATTGGTCTCCGATGAGGAGCCACCTGCGTTCTTGCGCAACAAGGTCATTGGCGCGGTGCTTGAAGAAATTGACGATGCGACCAAGGGTCTTGCTCCAATAGCAACCATTGGTGCCTTGCGCAATACGCGCGCCGCCAATGCGCACACCGAAAATGATCCTGAATCATTGAATCGCTTTAATGATGTCGAGCAACACCTTCAAGTGGAACGACGCGCCATTCGTGTGCGCTCAATGAATCGAACGCTTATGGCATGGCGCGCCGCCACCGTGGGTTTGGCTGCGGCGCTGTTGGCCACATTCATGTGGGTAAGCGTCATCGCCACCAAGGCCATGGATGTCAATCGCATTGTTGTGTCCCAATTGGCAGCGGACGAGATTATTGCGAAGGTTGGACCTCATTTCGGCCCGTTCTTGGCCGCATCATGTCAGACCTTGTCTTTAGTGTCCACGCGAAATGAGAATGTCGCCGCTGTTCTTTATGTGAATACCAAAACGAATGAATCATTCTTGCTTGGTTTCGCTTTGCAGACCAACAAGGATTACACAGTTCGATGCAATTATAAAAATGGCTCAAGTGTTCAAATAGGCAAGTTGATCGGCGGTAGCAAGATCACTGGCGGACTCTTGGCGCAAATGGATATGAACCAAATGAAGTCCATTGAAGTGCTTGACGACCAAGGGCAAATTGTGTTGCGCACGGTCTGATCAAGTAAACCTTCGAATACAAGGCAATTTCAAACCGAGCATTCAATGAATTTGAATGCTCGGTTTTCTTTTTGCCATGCGTTACCTTGTAGGCATGGTGATTTGGTTCAACGGTTCGTTTCTTGACTCCGACAATGCAAAGCTTTCGCCGCTTGACGCGGGCTTGCAACATGGAGTGGGTCTGTTTGAAACAATTCAAGCGCGCAAAGGGCAGGTGTTTCGCCTGCAAGATCATTTGCAGCGCTTGCGCCGTAGTGCCACCGAACTTGAGTTGATGAGTTCGCTGCATATTGAACCGCTGACGCAGGCGGTTGGTGAAGTGGTGAAGAAGTGGGGCGACAGCGACGCGCGAATTCGTATTACCTTGACTGGCGGCGTGGTGAATATGTTGCGCGCCGCGCGCGATGGCGCACAGGACGAAAAACAAGATGTGGATGCGGCCACGCCAGCACCCGTTCGCACCGATCCGACATTGTTGATCGTGGCCAGCGCGGCCACGCCATTTCCCGCGGAGTTGTTTCAACGCGGCGTGGGCGTGATGGTGTCGGATCAGAGGGTTTCCAATTCCGATCGATTCGCGGCGCATAAAACTTTGGCGTATTGGCCGCGCCTATTTGCGTTGCGACAAGCGGCGCGCGCTGGCGCCAGCGAGGCGTTGTGGTTTGACACACGCGGGTATTTGGCGTGCGGTTGCACCAGCAATGTTTTTCTGGTGAAGGCGGGTGAATTGTTCACGCCGCCATCGGGTGATGAGGACACTGCAAGTCCGGTGTTGCCAGGAATTTCCCGCAAGACCGTGATGGAGATTGCGCAAACCCAAGGCATGACCGTTGAGCGCAAGGCCATTTCAATAGACGACGTGCTGGCAGCCGACGAATGTTTTTTAACCAACGCGGCGTGGGGCGTGTTGCCCGTGGTGCGCGTTGAAAAAGCCACCATTGGCGCGGGAAAACCAGGTGATTTGACGGGGAGTTTGCGCCAAAGTTGGTTGCAGTTGGTGGCGCAGCAGTGTCCGGCGCCAGCGATTTGAGCGCGAAATTGTGGACAACCTGACGATTTGTGGAGCCGCGGTGGAAGGCGATTACTATTGCTTTGTTCGCTGATCAATACTTGAAGAGGAGTTTCAGTGCCCGACGATATTCACGCCAAGGAACGGCCGCAGTTTGTTCATCTTCACTTGCATAGCGAGTACAGCTTGCTTGATGGTGGCAATCGCATAGAGCGGTTGATTGAGCGCGTGAAGGAATTGGGCATGGACTCCGTGGCCTTGACTGATCACGGCAACTTGCATGGCGCCGTTGAATTTTACAACGCGGCGCGCGAGGCCGGCGTGAAACCTATTTTGGGAATCGAGGCCTATGTCGCGCTGGGCGATCGCGGCGACCGCACGCACACCGGCGTGAAGGACGGCGGATTTCATCTTGTGTTGCTTGCCGAAAATTTGACAGGGTGGCGCAACTTGATGAAGTTAAGTTCGGACGCGTACCTGAATGGTTTTTATTACAAGCCGCGCATGGATAAGAGCACGTTGGAGAAGTGGGGCGAGGGCATCATTGCCATCAATGGCCACCTGGGTTCAAGCATTGCATTTCATTTGAGCTTGTTCGCGCAGAATCAAGATGACAAACATTGGCAGAACGCGCGCGCCGAGGCGTTGTGGCACGCCAAGACATTTGGAAAGAATGAGCGTGGCGAGCCGCGTTTTTATATTGAATTGCAGCGGCATAATCAGGATCAATGGCGCATTGATCCGCTGCTGCAAAAGCTGGCCAAGGACTTGAAATTGCCCGTGGTGTGCGACAATGACGCGCATTTTTTGCGCCAAGAAGATCACGACACGCATGACACGCTGTGCTGCATAAGCATGGCCAAGAACAAGGACACGCCGGATCGCATGAAGTATCCGGAGCAGTTGTATGTGAAGAGCCCAGAGGAAATGACCACGCTGTTCGCGGATGTTCCAGAGTCGCTGCAGAACGCCTGCGCCATTGCGGCGCGCTGCAATGTTGAGTTGCCGCAAGGTGAAAGCCACGCGCCAATTGTGCGCGTGAAAAAAACCAAGCAGAAAAAAATCGCGGCAGACCTTGACGCCACGGAGGCGTTCAAGGAATTTTGTTGCGCGTATGAATTGCAACCCTTTGACGCCACCAACGCCACGGACAAGGACCGCGAGGAGGCGAAGCAGCAGTGCGACCAAGCACTGTATGAATTGGCGGAGGCTGGATTGGTGTGGCGCTACGGCGCGGATGGAATCACCGCCACCATTCGCGCGCGCTTTGAGCGCGAGTTGAACATTCTGGCCGACAAAAATATTTCCGCGTATTTTTTAATTGTGTGGGACTTTGTGAATTGGGCCAGGCAGAATGGAATTCCCGCCATTGCCAGAGGCAGCGGCGTGGGCACCATGGTGGGATTTGTGCTGGGACTTTCCAACGCGTGTCCTGAGCAATTTGGGCTGCTTTTTGAGCGTTTCACCGATCCCGATCGCAATGAATATCCCGACATTGACGTGGACATGTGCCAAGATGGCCGCGCCAAAGTGTTGGACTATGTGCGCCAGAAATATGGACATGTGGCGCAGATCATCACCTTTGGAAGATTGAAGGCCAAGGCCGCGGTGAAAGATGTGGCGCGCGTGATGGGCTTGACGCCCACGGATGGCCAGCGTCTTTCTAATTTAGTGCCGGCGGAATTGAACATCACGCTGGCGGAGGCGATTGATCGCGAGCCTGAATTGCAAAATGCAATGCGCGCGGATCCGTTGATCGCCAAAGTGTTGGAGCATGCGCTGGCGCTTGAGGGCCACGCGCGCAACGCCAGCATTCACGCCGCGGGCGTGGTCATTGCCACACGGCCTTTGGATGAGATTGTTCCGTTGTGCCGCGCCACAAGCGCGGGTGAGGAAGTTGTCACGCAATGGGACGGACCAACATGCGAGCAAGCGGGCTTGTTGAAAATGGATTTTCTTGGCCTGCGCACGCTGACCACCATTGAGCGTTGCCGCACCATGATTCGCGCTGGTTTGGATGAGGACGCCATCTGGAGCGCGGTTGGCCGCGTCGCTGGAGATGGCGGCGCGCATCCGATTGATCTTGATCGCATTGCCACCAATGACCAGCGCGTGTTGAACCTGTTTCGCCGCGGCGACACCATGGGCATTTTTCAGTTTGAATCGGGCGGAATGCGCAAGTTGTTGGTGGACATGCAGCCCGATCGTTTGGAGGATTTAATCGCGGCAAACGCCTTGTTTCGGCCAGGCCCAATGGATCTGATTCCGGATTTCAACTCGCGTAAAAACAAGCGCCAGATGGTGCCCAAGTTGCACGATGTGGTGGATCGATTGACCGCTGAAACCTACGGCATCATGGTGTATCAAGAGCAGGTCATGCAGGTGCTGCATCAGCTTGGCGGAATTCCGCTGCGCGCCGCGTACACCATTATCAAAGCCATCAGCAAAAAGAAAACCGATGTGATTGAATCCGCGCGCGCGGCATTTGTCGCGGGCTCCGTCACTCGCGGCGTGGATGCGCAAGACGCCGCGAATTTGTTTGATTTGATTTTGCGTTTCGCTGGCTACGGTTTCAACAAGAGCCACTCAACGGGTTACGCCATTGTGGCGTATCAGACTGCGTACTTGAAAACTTTCTATCCCGCGTTCTATATGGCGGCGGTTCTGAGTTTGGAAAGTCAAGCGCGCAAGTTGGAGGAGTGGGCTTTGTATTTGGAGGATTGCAAGAAATGTTTATGGAGCGATTCGACCAAAGCCAAGCCGCATGTTGGCGTGGAAGTTCGACCGCCAGATATTAATTTGAGCGAAAGTGATTTTGCCGTTGTGTTTCCAGATGGAGAACCAGCCGACGCGCTGCACGGGCATGTGCGCTTTGGCTTGCAGGCCATTGCAGGCGCGGGCGAAGCCGCGGTGCGCGCCGCCGTTGAAGAACGCAAGAAAAGCGGCGCATTTAAGGACTTTTTTGACTTCTGCGAGCGCGCCGACACGCGCGCTATTTCCAAGGCGACATTGGAGGCCATGGTCAAAGGCGGCGCGTTTGATTCGCTGCACGGCGTGCAGGCGCGCGCCGCGTTGGTGGCATCTATTCCAGAAGCCATTCGCTCTGGACAAGAACGCGCCAAAGATAAACGCAGTGGTCAGCTGAGCATGTTTGGCGCGTTTGATTTGGCCACACCAGACGCCAAGAAAGAAGGCGCGTCGCCGTTGCTGCAAAATGTTGCGCCGTGGGACCGCGCCACCATGTTGTCCATGGAGAAAGAGGCGATTGGTTTCCATGTAAGCGGTCATCCGCTGGATGATTTCAAGAATGTGGTTGAAACATTTTGCACGGCGGACAGCCGCGCCGTTGCGGAAATGTCGGGCGACGCGCCGTTGGTGTTGGCGGGAGTTGTCAGTCGTTTGCGCGCCACGGTCAGTCAGAAGGGGCGCGATCCCGGTCGGCGCATGGCCATGTTGACGTTGTCGGATCGCCACGGACAAGTGGACGGCGTTATTTTTCCGGAGTCGTTCGCCAAATGCGGAGAACTTTTACAGAACGATCGCATTGTGGTGGTGATTGGTCATTTGGACCAATCGCGCGCGGAACCAAGCATTATTATGGATCGCGTCATTCCCATTGAACGATCGCAGGAATATCTGGCCACCAAATTGGAAATTCGTCTGCGCGCCCAAGGTGGACAAACCGACGCGCAATTGCGCGGCGTGTGGAACATGGTGGCCGGCGTGTTGCGCCAGGCCGCCGGTGGAATGCAAGCGCTTGATGGGCGACCCGTGGACACGTGGTTGCGCGTGCAACTTGAAGATGGCCGCGAAGTGGTCATGATGGCGCGCGGCTTGCGCGTGGTGCCGGATCAGAATTTGCTGTCGCGCATTCGCTCCATGTTGGCGGAGTTGGGCGATGCAACCGTGCATGGTGGTTGGATTCCGCCAGGGAAAAAACCCCGCGCTTGGCAAGGCGCTTCGCGCAACTCCCAAGCCATGGCGTGATGTTTTTTTCTATGGCGCGCGAAAAGGGGAACACGCTAACGGACACAGTGGGTTAAAAAGTGCAATCGCAATTTATGTGTGATTGGTACAACACGCTTATGGGTAAAGTTGCTCAGTGCGATTGCACTTTGTATGCGCATGATTGAACATGCTCACGGACACAGTCGCTGCGCATGCCAGCCCGAGCCGGCGCGCGTGTACACCATGCGATCATGTGAGCGAAATTTATTTCCCTGCCACAATTCAATGCGCTCAAGCGCCACGCGGTAGCCGCCCCAGTGCGGCGGCCTAGGCACATTTTGACCAGCGAATTTGGCTTCAACTGATTCTTGCGCCCGTTGCATGGCGGCGCGATTTGCAATTGGATTGCTTTGCGCGCTGGCGCACGCGCTAATTTGACTTTCACGCGGGCGCGTAAGCCAATAGGCGTCGCTTTGCGCGTCGCTTGTGAAAGTGACCGCGCCTTCAATATTAATTTGCCGGCCAATTGGGTCTTCGTCCCAATGAAAAAGCAGCGACGCGCGCGGGTGCGCCGCCAAGGCCAGGCCCTTGCGACTTTCGCGGTTGGTGTAGAACACGGCGCCCTGATCGTCAAAGCCGCGCAACAACACAATGCGCGATGACGGGTGGCCATCGGCGCCAACGGTGCAAAGTGTCATGGCGTTTGGATTTGCCAGCGGAAGTTTCTTGGCCTGCTCAAACCAATGCGCGCAGGCAGCCACGGGATCGATTGGTGGATGATCAAAGTCGAAGGTGTTGTTGCTTGCGGTCATGTTTTTCCTTTTGGTTTTTTCGCGCCGCTCAGTTCAAATGTCTCAAGCCACTTCTGCACACTTTCACTATCCAATTTCACATTGCGGTTATGCGTTTGTGCCAGCGGGGTTCGCCGCAGATCACTGACAAGATGCTCCAAGAAAGTGGCGCTTGAAATTATTTTAGCGCCTTGGCGCGCGGCGGCGCGTTGCACGGCGCGATCGGATGAAACCACAATGTGTTGCCGCGGATGACTGGAACTTTCAAGCATGGCGGCGATTCGGTCATCGGCTTTTTGCGAGCCAGTCCAGATCAGGGTCACCAAACTGTCGTGCGAAAATCTTTGCCGCGAAGGTTTTTGCCCGTCGCAGACCAGAGAAACTTTTTGATGGCGGTAGCGGCTGCGCTCAATCCAAGCCGCAAGGTCAGCGGGCTCGGGTCCAGCCAATTCTGGCGGTAAAACGCCTGTCACATGCAGCACATTCAAGGTGTCGACCAACATAGGCATGGGTGCATTATGGCTGAAAAATCACAAGCATGACCGCTTGCGGCAAAGGCATAAAACGGTCATGATGTGCGGCTCTTTAACTTTAACCCACAAAGGACGACTGAAACTATGGCGATTCGTATCAAGGCTAGAACTGGTGAATCCGCGGAACAACTTCTGCGACGTTTCAAAAAAATCTGCGAGAAGGAAGGCCTGACCAAAGAGGTCAAGAAGCGCCAATATTACGAGAAGCCTTCCGAGCGCAAGCGTCGAGAAGTGCGTCGTCCTCCGCCGATTGAATTGGGTCGACCTGGCGCAGCGATTGGCCGTGAAGGCAGCGCGGGCGTGAAGGTCGGAGCCAAGGGCAAGTCATCCAAGATCGCTGGTGGTCGTGGCATGTCGCGAGGTCGCAGCGAGTGACAACCGAAGTTTCTTCAGCAAGCCTGACGCAGGCCGCGAAGAATAGTGTTGGGCATGTGAATCTTTCGCGCTCGCAAAGCCAAGGAGATCCCAAGACTATTCGTGCTTTTGCGATTGAGTTGGCGCGTTTGTCGAGCGAGTTGAAATGCGAGCAAGTGGTCTTGATCGATGTCCGTGGTCGCAATCAACTGTGCGAGTATTTGGTGATTGTCAGTGGAACAAGCGATCGACAAATGAAGTCGGTGTCCGATCAGTTGAAGACCTTTGGCGCGCAACACGGATCGCCGCGTTGGAAGCGCGACCGCGACACCAATGGAACATGGATCGCCGCTGATTTTGTGGATGTTGTGGTTCATTTGTTCGAGCCAGGCCAGCGCGCGTGGTATGACCTTGAAGGAATGTGGGTCGACGCGCCGCGTGTGGAGTGGCGGCGCAATGCACCACCCAAGAGCGCGAATGAAGCCATTTCCAGAGCTAGGACGGCTGAACAAAAATCCCCGTTTGAAATGATCGCTGTTGTGGATGCATCGCCCAAAAAAGTTTCGCCCAAAAAAGTTTCGCCCAAGAAAGTTTCGAGCAAGAAAGTTTCGAGCAAGAAAGTTTCGAGCAAGAAAGTTTTGAGCAAGAAAGTTTTGAGCAAGAAGCAAGCCACGAAGAAGCCAACAGCCAAAAAAGTTGCCAGGACGAAGGCTTCGTCCAAGAGCGCGCCCGCAAAGTCCAAGAAGACGGCCGCCAAAAAAACTTCTAGTCGATAAATCCATTGACCGATCGAGCGCTTCCAGATTTAAAGCCATGGGGCTGGAATCAAAGGGATTTGCCAACTCCAGAGAGCGGCAAGATTGGCGCGGAGTATTTTTTTAGCGGGCGTGATGCCGCGCGTCCCTATGAAATTGAAATTGGATCTGGCAAGGGAACTTTTCTAGTTCAAGAAGCCACGCGGTGTCCCGAGCGGGATTTTCTTGGCGTTGAGAACGCCGGCGAATTTTTTCGCCACGCCACCGATCGCGTGAGTCGGCATGCGTTGAAAAATGTACGCATGTTGTACGCCAACGCCGTGGAGTTTGTCACGCATTGGGTTCCAAACGACAGCGTGGCGATTATTCATTTGTACTTCAGCGATCCGTGGCCAAAGGCTCGCCATCACAAACGCCGCGTGTTGCAGCGCGCTTCTTTGGAACAATTTCACCGAGTGTTGCAAGTCAATGGAGAAGTGCGCCTGGTCACCGATCACGATGATTTATGGAAGTGGTATGAGGTGTTGATTGCGGCGTGCGGCGATTTGTTCCTGCGCAAGGAATTTGCGCCACCAGCCAGCGCGGGCGAAGGCGAAGTGGTGGGAACTAATTTTGAGCGCAAATATCGCCGCGAGGGCCGGCCATTTCATTCGGCCACGCTGATCAAACGTGGTTGATGGGCGCGCTTTGGAAAATTCGCCCGCATTCGTAGCGATAGTTCAATCACTCGTCACGCGTTCAACCACGCGGTAACGCACAGGCAATTCAAGCGTTTGAAACCGGACGTTTCCATCCAGATTCTGGGTCGCGTTCAAGCGTGCGTTTGGCTTGCGTGGAGCAAGGCCGACATACGCGAGCGGTTGTTCGATTGGCGGGAGATTGCGCGGGTGCCGGCGCGCACCAAGCGGGTTCCTTGCGCGCCTCAAGACACATCGTGCAAAGATCACAACATGTGGGCTCGACATTGTTGCTTTCAAACGCGCGCAGCGCCGTGGTCAAGCATTGTCCACACAGACAACTGCCTTGGTGCCCCTCAACAAATGGTTGCGCAACGGTCCAAGATCGTCCGCAGAAATCACACAAAAAATCTTCAGGTTCCATGTGGTCGCTGTTTGATCCAGGTCGATGCATGGTGACAGACTACGCACGCCCGCTATGCTTCGTGCAACATGGCGAGACTGAGTCTCACTCAACGCAGTCAATTTGTAATGGGCGCGGTCGCGGCGCTGGCGATCGCTGGCGCCATGTCCATTCCGTGGATTCAAATTCGCGAGTCCGTGGTGGCGCAACAATTGCAACACATGCGTGACATGTGCGCGGTGTGGGCCAAGAAACCCGACAGTTCTATGGAGCAATTTCGATTTGTGAAAGGTTCCAATGGGCAAGCGGCCGCGGGCGACGCGTTTCTTTCAAGCGCATTGGACGAGTTCGCCGCCACTCCAGCGAATTTTGATCGTTATGAATTGCGACAAGACGGTGACGTGCCATTTTCGCGTTATGTGCGCGCGTTGCGCGGGGATCAGGCGGATCGTGTCGCGGCGGGTGAGGCGATTTCGTTGGACTCTCCAGACGCGGCGTGGCAGAAGTTGCCGTTGACTGGAGTTTTTTCCATAGAGCGCTCCGCTGTTGGCGCGGCGCGGCTGATTTGGCAGGACCGAATTTACATTTTGATTGGTGGGGGCCTGGCTTGGATTGGAATTATTTTTGGCGTGCGTCTTCTTGTGGTGCGAGGATATTTGCGCGCGGTACGGCGCTTGCGCGATGTGTCAAACCGCGTCCGCGCTGGCGATCTTTCCAGCCGCAGCCAGTTGCGCACAGGCGACGAACTGGAGCAACTTGGCAATTCATTTAACGCCATGGTGGCCACGCTTGATGGAAGTCAAAAACAATTGCAAAGCATGAATGAAAGCCTGGACTTGAAGTTGGTGCAGTTAAGCGAAGCCAATGTGGGGTTGTTTGAAAGCAATCGATTAAAGAGCGAATTTCTAGCGAATGTTTCGCATGAATTACGCACGCCCCTGAACAGCGTGATTGGATTTGCGGAGTTGCTGGCGGAGTTGGCGCGCAAGGATGTGACCGCGGATCCAAAGCGCATTCGCTACATCGAGCATATTTTAAAGAGTGGCCGCGGTCTGTTGGAGATGATCAACGAGTTGCTTGACATGGCAAAGATTGAGGCCGGCCGCATGGAATTGAGCGTTTCCAACGTCAGCATTACCGACATGCTTGAGGGCATTTCCGCCATCATGCGCCCGCAATCGGACCTGAAAAAAATCGCGTTGGAAATTCAACGCCCGGATGAATTGCCAACGGTGGAAACGGATCCAGGAAAGTTGCAGCAAATTCTTTACAACTTTGTCAGCAACGCGATTAAATTTTCGCCTGAAGGTTCACTTGTGATTGTGCGGGCCGATTTGTGGGCCGTGGATGGAGCGCCTGGATTGCGTGTGGCCGTTGTGGACAGCGGACCGGGAATTCCACTGGACATGCAGCAAACTATTTTTGAAAAGTTTCGCCAAGTGGACGCCAGCCATACAAAAAGCCACAGCGGAACCGGACTTGGATTGGCAATCTGCCGCGAACTTTCCAACATGTTGGGTGCCCGACTTGGGGTTGCATCCAATTCCAACAAGGGTTCAAGTTTTTGGGTGGAAATGCCGCTGGAATTCCGCGCCAAGAAGTTGACGCCGCTTATGACTGATCGCGCTGGATGAACAGGCGGCGAATCTGCGCGTCGGCTTCGGGATGAATTCTCCGCGCCAGACTGGCATCAAGGCGATTGGTCAGTTGCTCTGGTTGCGCGTTGGCGATCAACCAACGCAGCACGGTTTCGGCCACAAGCGATGGCTCCGTGCCGCCGTCGGGACAGAGCAAATCGTAGTCCGCCCAATTCAA
>SIAM01000061.1 GCA_009691785.1 Phycisphaerales bacterium | reverse complement strand
CTGGTGCGCGCCATAAGCGATGCTGGAATTTCTTTTGTATCCCCCACCGAACTTTCCCCCGCGGACATCTTTGTGGAATCCACCACTGACATTCAAGCGCGCATGCTCTACACACTGGCTCGCGCGGCCAGCGCGGACGCCATTGCGCTGCTACTTGCGCAGCCAGAGCGCTGGGAAAAATATGGCGCGCCCACTTCCGCAGATGCGCCCCGAAGCCAGCGCCTGCGCCGTTTAATTGACCCACCCACCGTGGTGATTGCAGGCGCGCCAAACGCGGGCAAAAGCACGCTTTTAAATGCGCTTCTGGGCCGAAGCGCCGCGGTCACTTCGCCCATTGCCGGCACCACGCGCGACTTTGTAAGCGCCAACATTGTGCTTGCGGGTCTTGCCTGCCGCGTGGTGGACGCGCCGGGATTTATGGGAAAAAAATTGTTTGAAATAAACGTGTCTGAAAAAAAATCTCTAGAAAAAAATTCGCTCCATACAGATTTGAACCAAACCAATTCAAATCCATCCGCAATGCAATCCGCAAATCAAGCGCCATCTTCATTGCAAGACCAAAGCGCCATTGATCAAGCCGCGATCGCGCGCGCGCGACAAGAAATTCACAGCGCCGATCTTGTCATTGCGCTTGCCGCGCCAGATCAAGTATGGCCCGCCATTGAACATTCAAACATTCTTCGCGTGCGCTCCATGTGCGACTTGTCCACGACAGTGCCCATGCTCACCGGCAACTCGCTCTGCATCAGCGCGCGCACAGGCGCCGGCTTGATTGAATTTGCGCAAGCCGTGCGGGCACAACTTGTGCCGGCCACAGATATCGCCAGCGATCGTCCTTGGCAATTTTGCTAGACACCCCAGCGCAAATACATCACCTTGCCCGATCAGAATTGAAACGCAATCAGATCAGCGCACCAACCGTGCCCGACCAGGCACAGGCGTTGTGGTGAGCGCGCCAATCACATCATTGAATTCAACGTTCACAGCTCCTTGTTCAACCAATGAACCAAGAATTGCCGTGCCCAAAGACACTTGAGCCTGATCAAGCACTTGTAAAGTGGCATCCGGCGCGTAGCAGTGCGCCGCCAACGTGACTGTTGAAGAATCAGCAATACTCCACGGTTGCGTCGCATGTTGCTGAAGAATCCAGTACCCGGACCAATCGTTAAGCGATGTCGAAGGAGTTCCACTTACCGCGCTGCTGCCACCAACTTGCAACGTGGTGTTTTCCATCAGCTGAATTGTCGCCGCATCCAATTGCAAAATTGCCGTTCCACTTAAAACTATAGTGCTCAAAAATTGATGCAATCCAGGATCAAGTATCACGGTTCCCCCAGAGGCCTCAAGAGATCCATGAACCCCCGGAGCGACATGTGTTACGCCAACATTGTCATGTTCAACGTTGTCAACTTGGTCACCGTGACCTATGACTGGAGGGAATTCCACCGATGCAAGTGGATCGTCCGCGATGACAGCTCCCTCTTCAAAGACCCCATCAACAGCAGACTTGCTTTGCTCGTCCAATGTTCCCGGCAAGCGCAGCACGGACAATTGCATTTTTGCCCCGCTCACAATCCGACATGCTGCGGCGTTGCTTGAGCGCACAGAAACTCCGCCCTTGGAAACAAAGTGCGCAGATTCACTCAGATCAAGCGCGCTTTGCAACGCGCTGTTCAGAAGCAGCGACGTTGTATGACGCGGCGGGTTGTACACGGCGATACTGGAGCGCTCAAACGACATGGTCGAAGTTCCATACAAACCAGCAAGCACCAAAGTTGGAGATCCATTTGGATGATTCGGGGCAAACCGCACGGTCACTCGAACAGCTGGTCCGCCATCTACATCAACAGTAAAGACTCGCTCAACTTGGTCCCAATGACCAAATTCCACATCGCCACCACCTGCGGGACCGTTGCCAATGGTCACCACAATGGGTCCATTTGGCCCCCGATTGCTCGCGGCGGCGGCTTGAGCGTCGGTGCGCACCGCTGTACCGCCATCTCGATATCGAGCTGCCGCAGCCAGCGCAATTGAATCCGATGCGGCCTTTGCATGCCGAACGGCTTTAGTGGCGAGTCCCATTTCTATCCCAAACCATGCCAACATCAAAAGAGCAGGGATAGCCAAAACCAGCCAAATTGCGGCGGCACCGCGACAATTTAATCTTCTTGGATTGCTATATTTATTCATACAATTACTTGAAATCCGAAATAGTCATAATATGTTTCAATAGCGGCTTCCACGCACTTCACTATGATCTTACATACTCAGGTTGTTGCCTCAAAGGATCAAATGAATGTTTGAACCATTTCAGACCAATTTAGCATTTATGTATCTTGGGTCCAAGGGACTCACGATCCACACTATGGCTCCTTGGATCTGGGGGTTGGTCATTG
This sequence comes from Phycisphaerales bacterium, assembly GCA_009691785.1. GTDB lineage: Bacteria > Planctomycetota > Phycisphaerae > Phycisphaerales > SM1A02 > SYAC01. The sequence goes on along the minus strand of SIAM01000061.1, from coordinate 8,585 downwards.
TTGCTGGAATAATTGCCACTATCACGGATTTGCGCAACATGACCATTCCAAACTGGCTCACTTTGCCCTTGTTTATGGCAGGTTTGATTTACGGCGGCATTACTGAAGGCTCAGCTGGAATTATTGAATCATTACAGGGAGCCGCCGTGGCTGGCGGCGTTTTTATGATGGCTTACATTATGATTGGCGGAGGCGGTGGCGACGTTAAATTAATGATGGCCTTGGGTTCATGGCTTGGATTTGAGCGCGGTGTAGTGCTTATGTTGGGTGTCACAATCGCAGGTTTTTTTGCGTCGATTATCGTGTTTATCTCTCAAGGCAACTTCAAAAATATCCCACACGCCTTCTTTCATCAGATGGTGCTGGCTCAATTTGGTCTAAAAAATTTAAAGCAGGGAAAAGTCGTAAATCAAGATCTAGAAGAGATTTATGCAAAACCAACCCCTAGAATTAAAGGGTGGTTTCCCTATGCTCCTGCAATACTTATAGGAACCATTGGAACCTGTTGGTATTGGTCTCGATTTGGAGGAGTCATATGAAGCAAAAAAGACTCTGGAACATAGGAAATCGCGGTGTAGAAACCATAGAAATGGTTTTAGTTCTGCCCGTTTTTATCATTTTGCTTTTTTCAGGGTTTGAATATGGTTGGGCTGTTCTAAAATTAATCCAACTGGATCATGTCGCAAGTATCGGAGCGCGCGTGGCAGCGCTTTCTGGTTCAACAAATTCAGATGTCCAAAATAGCGTAAATTCGGCTCTTTCTGATTTCGGAATCGCAGGATCGACAATTACCATAAGTCCACAAGACCCTGCCAATGCAGTATTTGGAACACCAATTGTGGTCATGATTGAGACTCCATATTCGCAGGTTCAACTGCTCGGATTAAGCAGTGTTATGCCTCTCCCCACAAGTTTAAAGGGTAGAGCGAGCATGGTGAAGGAACCCGAACCCTGACCTGGCGGATGCGCCATTCTGTCAGCATCGCAAAATGGAAATATATTTAAAGTCAGCCCCTCTTTATCCACAATTTATGTCGATATATGACTGCGAAGCAAGACTTTGTAGAATGTTCACTTTAAAATTAATACATTGAATACATCACGAATCATCATGATTGGACTCGTTATGGCCGTGGTTGCAGCCTTGCTGTCAATCATGATGCAGAATTTATTTTCCGCCGGTAAAGGTTCGGTTGCAAGCGAAATGATTGTGACCGCACGCACCCTCCCAGCGGGAACTCAACTGGTCGCAGAAGATTTAAAGACTATGCCCGCCACAGGCAATGTGAATAATGCAATTTCTTCCCGCTCCGCATTGGTGGGTCGCATACTTGTTGTGCCCATGCAAAAGGGTCAAATGTTTCGAGACGAAGATTTGATCCACCAGGGATCAGGCGCCATGATTGCCAGCCAACTTCCAGCGGGATACAGAGCAATTACTGTGGTTCTTAACGATACTTCACCAGGCGTGGTTCTTTATCCTGGCGCGTTAGTTGACCTGCTTGCAACAATGGAAATGCCTGCGGTTGCAAATACACCGAAAGAAACAATCACGCGAACCGTGCTGGAGAGAATTCGCGTTCTTGCCGTGAATGATGAGGCGGTCGGAATTAAACCCAATGAAACAACCGCAAACGAACGCCGAATCAATCAACGCAGACTCTCTGTCACTCTTGCGGTTACGCCAGAGCAAGCCGCACAAGTTGAACTTGCCAGCGTGCGCGGCACCATTGGAATCACGTTGCGCTCGGATGCGGACAAACTGACTGACCCAACTAATTACGCCGTGGCAACAACCAGGTCGCTACTTGGCGTTGGCTCAGCAGAGCAGGCAACTCCAAATGCGAAAGGCACGAAACAGTCAAATGATGCCGCGCCGCCAATCTATTCGTCCCCGCTTGCAAAGCAGGCAAAGCAGTTGGAATCCAAACTGTGCCGCATCTTCAGTGTCGTGCTTCAAATTGAGGAAATTGATGGAACATTGGCGCTGTACGGCACAATGCCGGACCTTGCTACCGCCACGCTGATCCGAAACTTTATGACCAGCACTGGAATAAAGTGGGTTGATCTCTCTCGAATTGCGGGCGTGCAGCAAGTGCAATTGCGCGTGCGAATAGCGGAGGCCAGCCGATCTGCGTTGCGCGAACTTGCCTTTGGCGCCGTGGCTGGTGGCAATTCGTTTTTCGGCGGCTATCAAGCTCCAGGCGGGTCGTCTCCATTCCAACCAGTTTCAATTTCGCCAGGTGGTGGAGCGACCACAGGAGCTACAGGAGCAGCTGGAAATACAACCACCACAGGAAGCAGCGTCAATCAAGCAAACTTCGGATTCGACAAGAACGCAGTTTCAAGCGCCGTCACTTTGTTCGGAGGCGTTCCAGGCTCTGATTTAGAATTTTATATTCAAGCTCTTTCCGAAAATAGATATGTGCGTTTACTGGCTGAGCCAAACTTGGTGGCCGTAAGCGGAGAGCGCGCAACCTTTTTAGTGGGTGGAGCATTCCCAATTCCAGTGGTGCAAAATTCCGGCGCCAGCAGCGCGGTCACCATTGAGTACAAAGAATTTGGCGTGCGATTGAACTTCCGCCCTGAAGTGCTCGGTCAAGGACGCATTCGTTTGGAAGTGGCTCCGGAAGTCAGCGAGCTCAGCGAGATTGGTTCGCTTCGACAAAACGGTTTCACCATTCCAAGCGTGATCACGCGCAGGTCAAGCACAACCGTGGAACTTGGAAGCGGTCAATCATTCGCCATGGCTGGTCTGCTTCGCTCCAAGGAACAGGGACGCGTTTCCAAGGTTCCAATTCTTGGCGATATTCCAGTGCTTGGCGTGCTCTTTCGAAGCGTTCGATACGAAGAAGATCAGACTGAATTGGTGGTGATGGTCACCGCCGAACTTGTTGAACCGCTTGACAATGGAACGGTGCGTCCAATGCCTGGCGAACTTCATGAAACTCCAAACGATTGGGAACTATTTATGGAAGGTTCACTCGCTGGAGCAACCAAGGCTGGAAAGCCGCTTGCGCGATTAAAGGTTCTTGGTCTTGAGGGTCTGCGTGGTCCTGGTGCTTTGCGCAGACCTGACGATCCACGCGTTTCGGCCGCGGATGTTTTTCCCGCCACTCCTTCTGGTGAAGTTTTTCCTGAAACAATCAAAGCCGCGCCATCGCCCGTAACTAACACCCTCGCCACTACAAACGCGTCAGTTGCCGCGCCGCCTGCAACTCCCACCATTGAGACCGCGGCGCCGTGAAGAATGTTGAAGCCGGCAGTCCGGTGAATGACCCAGCTCTTGTCACGCTGCGACGCAATTTACATACACGGCTTGTGAGCAAGTTTGATTTTTCCGCCGCCGATCAAATGGATCGCGACCAACTTGTTGCTCAATGCACCAATCGCGTGTTGCAATTGCTGGAACAGTTGGGGTCGACTCATTCCAAACAAGATCAAGAGTGGCTTGTGCAAGGCGTGCTTGATGACATGTTCGGGCTTGGTCCGCTTGAGCCCCTGATGGCTGATGAATCCATCACGGACATTCTGGTGGTCAGTCCTGATCGGGTCTTCATTGAGCGAAACGGTTTGTTGGAGCAATGCAACGCGCAGTTTAGGGACGCCGCGCATTTGATGCATGTCATTCAACGCATCGTTCGCAATGCGGGGCGGCGTATTGACGAACGCAGTCCCATGGTGGATGCGCGCCTAGCCGATGGGTCACGCATCAACGCCATCATTGCGCCCCTGGCAGTGGACGGCGCCCAACTTAGTATTCGACGCTTTCCCAAACAAGCGCTTGGTTTGGATGGCCTAGTTCAACTTGGAACGCTCCCAAATGCGACCGCGACTCTGCTGCGCGCCGCGGTCGCTGGTCGACTCAATATTATTTTCTCGGGTGGTACGGGTGTTGGAAAAACAACCATGCTCAATGCCGCATCAGCTGCCATTGACAGCAATGAACGGGTCATCACTATTGAAGATGCGGCTGAACTTCGATTGGAAGGCGGTCATGTTGTCCGTCTAGAAACACGCGCCGCAAATGTGGAAGGTGTGGGTGCCATTGAAGCCAGAGAACTTCTTCGCAACGCGCTACGCATGCGGCCGGACCGCATCATTGTGGGTGAATGCCGCGGCGCCGAAGCCTTTGACATGATGCAGGCCATGAACACTGGGCACGAAGGTTCCATGACCACGCTTCATGCCAACAGCGCCAAAGACACGCTTACGCGACTCGAATCCATGCTTTCCATGGGCGGCTTCGACATTCCGATTCGTGTGCTACGCGAATACATCGCTTCCGCCATTGACATGGTTGTGCATTTGGCTCGTTTGCCCGATGGTCGACGCGTTGTGAACGAAGTGGTGGAACTTTCTGGCAGCGACGAAAATGGAATTCGGGTCACCGTGTTGCACACATTTAATCTTGAAGGGGTGCGTGACGGACAACTCCATGGACGGTTCTTCGCCAGTGGGCACAAACCTTATTTTATGGAACGTCTCCACGCGCGCGGACTTTCGATTGACCCATCAATTTTTACCGCTGGTCCGCTGTCCCACAAGGATCCAAAGTGATCTTGTTGCAGTCCATGTTGGTGCCATTCCTAACGGCGGTCATCGTGTTGATGGCTTGGATATTTTTCATGCTGCCCGCGCTACAGAGTGCGAAACCCGCCACAAAAGAAATTCTTGAACCCATTCAAATCAAAAAAACAAATGTAAATGTTGCGCTGATTGGTGGAGTTGTCTTGGCTGGAATCACTTGGCAGATTTCGCGCAATCCAAGCTTGGCATTTGCGGTGTTCGTGGTGTGGTACGGCGCCAATGTCATAATTCGCAGCCGTATTCAACACAAACGAACTCTGCGGGAAGAGCAATACGCCATCGAGGCCATTGGTGGCGCGAGTCGTTCGCTACGAGCTGGAATTCCAATGTCGGGCATGCTTCACATTTTATCTTTAGAGAGTCGTGGCGAAACACAAGCTGCCTTTCGCCAAATTGTTCAACGCGAAAGTATGGGTGAGGAATTGGTTCTAGCTGTGCGCCGCGTCCTACTGCAATCTCCACAGGCGTCGCTTCGCGCGTTCGGTCTCGCGTTGATCATTCAAGTCGCCGCGGGTGGAAACTTGGCGGACACCACGGATCGTCTTGCTCGTTCCTTGATTGATTTAAATCGAGTTCGACGTAGAGCCAAAACCATTGTTGCTTACAGCCGCGCCGCGGCCGTCGTGTTTTTTTTCCTCCCAATGATCGCGGTTCCAATGATGTGCACGCTTGTAGATGGCTATCGCACATTCTTACTTGATGGAAAATCGGGCAACGCCATTTTAGGGTTCTCCATTATTCTTCTTGTCCTTGGTCTGGTCATGATCCAGCGATTGAGCCGCATTGAATCCCTTCGCGAATGGAAACCATCGTGATTATTCTGCCTTTGATCGCGGGTGGAGTAACCCTTATCGCCGTGGTGGGATTAAGCTTGATCGCTCGCTGGTACGCCTTGCACAACGTGACCAGCGAAACCACTGTGCCTGCCATTGCTCGCGGCACTATCGATCCCTGGGCGTTCACAGATCAACAACGCGGACTCATCGCCTTGCTGCCAAAGTCACTGCGACGCACATTCACCGTCGCGGGATTTGCAACGCCCAACGCGCAAGTGAAATTCGTTGCCATTCATGCTCTGATTTTAGTTATTGCCGTAACGTGTTGCTCTTGGTTGGCGATGAGTTTTAATTCATCATCCACCGCAATTTTTCTTGCCGGTTGTATGGGCGCCGTCATTGGATGGTGGATTCCGTTTTCTTGGCTTGAATGGCGCGTCACAAAGCGGCGCATTGAAATTGGTTCAGAATTTCCGGTCATGCTTGATCTGCTGCAAATTTCTCTTCAAGGTGGAATGAGTCTGCCAACCGCATGGGAGACTGTTGCAAAAACTCTCGAAAGCGCGAGCGATGCTATTGCGCAAGAAATGCGTTGGATTAATCTTGAAGTCGGCTTTGGTGTTCGATGGGGAGAGTCACTCATGGCAGCCACAGAAAGAACTGGAGTCACGCAATTCCGCTCATTGGGTTCACTGCTTGAACAAACCGAAAGATTCGGCACCGGAATGTCGCTCATGATCCAGGTGCTTTGCGAATCAATGCGATACGAGGAAATTCAAGTGCTTGAAGAACGCGCCCATCAGGCCTCGGTTAAATTGATGATTCCATTGGTCGTCCTAATGCTGCCAGCGACCATCTTGCTCATCCTTGGACCAATGGTTCTGATGATGCTCGATGTGTTTAAAAGAACTACGGCTGATTGAAACCAACCAAAATTAAAGAATCCCTGAAACGGAAAATAACCATGAAAAAAAACCTGCAAAAAAACATAAGCCCATCCTTGAGCTGCTTGAATTCATTGCCTGGAATAGTTAAACAGTTTCATGCCATTCTTGTCCTTCATCTTCTAGTCACAGTCATGCTTTCAGTTACGGGGTGCAGCAAGCCCCCACCAAACCATACCGATAGTGTCATTCTGAAAGATGATGTGCAGCTTGCAGCGGACAAGGAATATGTGCGCGAGCCTTTCAACGACCAAACCCGCCTGGGCGTGATCAAGCAACGCACCTTGTACGAAATACATTTCAAACCTGATTCAGCGAAACTTTCAAATCTAGGCAAACGCGACGTTGCCATTCTGGCTGAAGCCATGCGCGACGATGGCGGCCGCATTTCCGTGCCGCGCGCAACGGCAAGCGACACATTGCATGCTGCAAGAATTGAGCAGGTCCGAGCAACTCTTGTGGAGGCTGGCATTGACTTGACTCGCGTGAAAATTGGCGATGAATCAACGGGCGGAGCCGGCGTCAACACCATCGATGCGCTGCTGATCCGTGAAAAAATTCGTAAATCACCAATGAAGGAATCGGGCGGAAAAATTTTAAATGATGCCGGAGATGGAAAGTCATCAGGAGGAAACCCATGATTGCACATCAATTGCGTCTAGGCCTTGCTACTTGCGGACTTGTCGCCGCCATGCTCATTCTTAGTCCATTGGGTTGCGAGACAACCCGTCAAGTGCCATCGGATCCTGACTGGTTTGAAGGTGGAACTATGAAACCCGCGTCGCCGGAAACCCTTCAACTTACGGCACGGGTTCTTGCCGCCAAAGGGGATACTGCTAGGGCTGGCTATATCTTGGATCGCATGCTGCAAGAATTTCCAAACTATTTAGGCACCTATACAGAGGGTGCGGAGGTATTGCTTATTGATGGTCGCAATGCGGAGGCAATAAAGTGGCTCAACCGCGGACTTGAACGATTTCCAAACCAACCAATGCTTGTAAACAATCGAGGCATGTGCCATTTGCTGGCGGCCGATCTTCCGGCCGCAACCGTGGATTTTAATGCGGCCTATGCGATCGACCCGAACGATGCCGAATATGTAGCAAACCTAGCCTTGGTAAAGGCCATTGCCGGTGATGAAACAGCCGCTAAAGAGCTTTGGAGCCGTGTCCTTCCAGAAGCTGAAGTCCAGCGAAATATTGAAATTGCAACCAAATCAAGGCCAAATTTTTCAATAAAATGACCATATTATTAGACTTTAATTTCAAGTCTTAATAAAAATGTAGATTTTATTAGACAATTACTTGACTGTTGGTTCAAATCATGTATAGGTAAATGATACCAGCAACGTCGTGTTGCGGTGAATTTGTTCTTACAAAAAAACTTACTGAAGGACTACAAATGAAAAACTGGATTCTAAATTTTATTGCGGATGAACGTGGCACAGCAGCTATGGAGTACGGAATGGCTGCGGTGATAATGGGTGGTGGCGCAGCTTCTGGTCTTACTCTTTTGAAAGACGCTCTTCAAGCTAAGCAAGACAGCATGATCACAATTTTGGCTGATCAAGACGCAGACTAATTTTACAGAGTTGAATGTTTCCATACGGCCTCGTCCAAAAGACGGGGCCGTATGTGTTTTTACACCGCATTTATGTCGGTAACAACCCGGCGCTTCTGGAAATGAACACTCACAGTCCCATGATGGAGTAGCCGCTGTCCACATAAATGGTTTGACCAGTCACGCCGTTGGCCATGCCGGAAAGCAACCACGCCGCGGTGTCGCCCACATCTTTGGTTGTGATGTTGCGCTTGAGCGGCGCCTTCTTCTCTACCCACTCAAGAATTTGCCCGAACCCACCCACCGCCATGGCGCTGAGGGTCTTCACCGGCCCCGCGGAAATTACGTTGCAGCGAATATTTTTCTCGCCAAGTTCCATGGCCAAATATCGATTGGTGGCTTCAAGCGCGGCCTTTGCAACGCCCATGACGTTGTAGCCAGGCACGGCTTTTTCGGCGCCGTAATAACTCAACGCAATCATGGATCCGCCTTGGGTCATCATGGGAGCCGCGCGGTGCGCCATGGCTTGATAAGTGTGCGCCGACAAATCCATGGCTTGCGTGAACACCGAGCGCGGAGTGGCGGCGAAGGCGCCAACTTTCAACCAATCTCTCTCCGCATACGCAATGCAGTGCACCAGAAAATCCAACGTGCCAAACTCGCTTTGAATCTTGGCGAACACCTGATCCATTTGCTCGTCGCTGCCGGCGTCCAT
>SIAM01000060.1 GCA_009691785.1 Phycisphaerales bacterium | reverse complement strand
ATACCGCCCCCACCGCCATTCGCGCGTTCATGAAATGGGGCGACGCGCTTCCCGCCGCGCATGATTTGTCCAGCGTGAAATTGCTTGGCTCGGTTGGCGAGCCCATCAATCCAGAGGCGTGGATGTGGTACCGCGAAAAGATTGGCGGCGATCGCTGCCCAATCATGGACACATTTTGGCAAACCGAAAGTGGCGGACATTTAATCACGCCGCTTCCAGGTTGCACGCCGCTGAAACCGGGCTCATGCACTCTGCCATTTCCCGGCGTGGCCGCCGCGATTGTGGATGAGCAAGGCAACGAACTTCCCGCAAACTCTGGCGGCTTGCTTGTCATTCGCAAGCCGTGGCCTGGCATGTTGCGCGGCATTCACGGCGACCGCGAGCGCTACATTGAAACCTATTGGGGAAAAATTCCAGGCATGTATCTAGCGGGCGATGGCGCGCGCCGCGACGGCGACGGATTCTTTTGGATCATGGGGCGCATTGATGATGTGCTGAATGTCAGTGGCCACCGCTTAGGCACAGCGGAAGTTGAAAGCAGTTTGGTGGGCAGCAAACTGGTTGTTGAAGCCGCGGTGGTTGGCATGCCGCATGAGATCAAAGGCACTGGAATTGCCGCGTTTTGCGTGCCTCATCCGGATTATGCCCACGCCGCCGACGACGCGCTTCGCAAAAAATTAATGCAACATGTCACCAATGACATTGGCGCCATCGCGCGGCCGGACATGATTCGTTTCACCACCACTTTGCCCAAGACGCGCTCAGGAAAAATCATGCGCCGCCTTCTGCGCGATGTGGCCGCGGGAAAAGAAACCACGCAAGATGTGACCACGCTTGAGGACTTTAACGTGCTGGCAAAACTTCGTGAGAGCGAGGAATGACGTTCTTATCAAACCTGGGATGGGTGTGTCCTGTGGCACCCCTGCTACTGGCGATTTTTTTCACTTCGCTGTGGGCCGTCGGCCATGCAATTATTTCTCGACGGAAGGGTTATATCAATCAACGGAAACCGGAAGATTCATTGTGCGTGGGCTTCCGCCGCGGTTCAATCGCCTACAAGAGAAGACCATCTCTATTGAACCCATAGACACTTTGTTGACAAAGGCGCGCTACAAGTCCGCAGGTTTTTAGTGACAACCTAAACCAACAGGCCAATCGACAACGCGTTGATCGACTCGTTCAACGCACGGATCCGCGCGAAGTGTCTGAATGCGCACATTCGAATTGCTAGAAGTCATGACAAGTTTGATTTCTTGAAGGAACCACTGCAATTGCTTTCGTGCGCAAAAATAAAAACGCCGCGCGCGAATCCGTATGAATTCGCCGCGGCGAGTAATGGAGCCGAGGGGAGTTGAACCCCTGTGCCGAAACGCCCTGACAAGGGCCTCTACGCGCGTAGTCAACTCTTTGATTTCGGATCACCTTCGGCTGTTGACCGCTTGGGATGACCCTATGCATACAAAGTGTCGCGGGAAACCGCATGCCAGGGTTTCTCCGCCAGTCCGATGTTTTTTGGATGACACTCCATCGGGCGTCAAGCGTCATCCATGCAGCCTAATTAGGCTGCGAGTGCGTACTGCGTATTGGCAGACGTCTTTTTGCATACTTTTTACGTGGCCAGTATGCTCCACGGCGCGCCACCAATGACTGGAATCGCCCGGTCGATACCGGTACGGCCCCGTGCAAACAAATCCAATTCTCTAAGTTTGCAGTGTAGCCACCTATGCGGCGCAGATGAAAAACACTTTCAAATTTTTTGCCCGATTTATGGGCGCAATGAAGTGTTTTTGAATGGCAACGGCGGCGTTGCCAACGCGCCCACTTCGCCAAAGCCATGAAAAACGCAATGGATTCACCGCGAAACTGGCGCGAAATTATTTTGCCGCGGCTTCGGCGTCCACGGCACGAAATCTGTTCAACGCATTCAATGCCGCAACTTTGTAGCACTCGGCGAATGTTGGATAGTTGAACACCGTGTTCACAAAATAATCCAAGCCGCCGCCCAGAGTCAACACCGCCTGGCCAATGTGCACAATTTCCGTGGCTTGGCTTCCAATGCAATGAACGCCCAAAAGTTTGCGCGAGTCACGGTGAAAAATAAGTTTCAACACGCCTTGGTCGTCGCCGCGAATTTGTCCGCGCGCGCTTTCGGAATAACGCGCCACGCCAATTTCATATGGCACCGCGGCCTTGGTCAACTCTTGCTCAGTCGATCCAACCATGCTTAACTCGGGCACTGAGTAAATACCGGTGGGCCAATGACCGGGCATGGCCACATACGGCAAACCAAACATGTCGCACGCGGCAATGCGGCCTTGCTCGTAACTGGTGGCCGCCAAACCAGGCGCTCCAATCACATCGCCGGCCGCGTAAATATGTTCAACCGTGGTGCGGTAGCGCTGATCCACTTTAATTCTTCCGCGTTCATCCGCAACAAGCCCAACCGCCTGCAAATCCAATCCCTCAACATTGCCTTGGCGACCCGCGCTGGCCAACACAACATCCGTCACAATCACTTTGCCACTTTTCATTTCAATGGTCACGGCGGGCTTGGGACCAACCGAGCGGCTGACGCTGGCCACCTCTTCATTCAAGCGGAAAGTCACGCCTTTTTTTCGCATTTGATGCACAAGCTCATCCACCAATTCCGTCTCCATGAACGCGATCGGTCGATCCACTTTATCAAGCACGGTCACCTGCACGCCAATCTGCGCGAACATGCTGGCGTACTCAATGCCAATCACACCAGCGCCAATCACCACCATGGTGCGTGGAATTTTTGGCAGCGACAAAATCGTGTCGCTGGTGAAAATACATTCCATGTCTGGAATCATTTTTACGGGCATAGCCGCGCGACTGCCTGTTGCAATAAGCACAAACGAAGTATGTAATGTGCGATTGATATCCAAGCCTTCAACTTGAATTTCATGTGGACGAACCAACCGGCCAAGACCAGGAATAATTTCTATGTCGTTGCGATCAAACTGATCCTGCACAACTTCACTCTCGCGTTCCACAACCAAATCAACTCGGCTTAACAACGCTTCCATGGTTGGACGCACGGGGCGTGTTCCCAAAGCGTGCATGCTCAGCATGATGCTACGGCGCGTCGTGCTACGCACGGCTTCGCGAAATGTTTTGCTGGGAATAGTGCCAGAATGAATGCAGGCGCCACCAATGCTCGCGCCCTTCTCCACCACGCACACGCGCTTGCCAAGTTTGGAGGCCTGAACCGCGGCGCGTTGCCCCGCCGGTCCGCTACCGATTACCACCAAATCATATTCATACATCTCGATCATAAGGATGAGAGAGGATAGCGGCAAAGAGCACGGTCTTTCACAACGTACGCATTTCTATAGGGCACCACTTGGCAGGCTCCAACCGCTCAATTCAGCCGTTTCGCTGCGCAAAATCACGCATGACATCGGCCAACGCTTTGGCGCCCTCCACGGGCATGGCGTTGTACATGCTGGCGCGCATTCCGCCCGTCACTTTGTGACCGGCCAATGCGGCAAGTCCAGCGTTGACGGCTTCCTTCAAGAATGGCGCCTCATGCTTTGGATTGGCCGCCTGAAAAAGCACGTTCACAAAACTCTGACATTCCGCATCCGCGTTGGCTTTCCAAAAACCATTCGAGTCGCCAATGGCCGCCAAAACCAAATCACTGCGCGTCTTGGCGCGGCGCTGCATTTCAAGAAGTCCACCTTGACGCAGAATCCATTGGCACATCACGCCAACGGCGTGTATTCCAAAAGTTGCCGGCGTATTCAAGCGGCTCTGCGCCTTGGCGTGCTCGTCATAGCGCAGCATGCTTGGAAGTTTGCGCACGGGCGCCTTCAACAAGTCGCGGCGAATCACCACCATGGTCATGCCCGATGGCCCAAGATTTTTCTGCCCCGACGCGTACAAGAAAGCGCAGCCCTTCAAGTCCAGTGGCTCCGCGTAAATATCGCTACTGGCGTCGCGCGCCAACCATGCGCCCGCGGCTGGTTGCGGCGGCGCAACCCAACGCGTTCCCCACACGGTGTTGTTGGAGCAGTAATGCAAATAGGTTGAGCCCGGCGTGGTCTTCAACTCGCCAGCGCGCGGAGTGCGGCGATATCCAAATTCCACGCCCTTCCAAATTTCATTGATTTTCCCCACCTCTTTGCCATCCGCGATGGCCTTGCTGGTCCACACGCCGGTGTCCGGGTAATCCGCGCTGGCGCCATCGGCTAGAAAATTAAGCGGCAACATTCCAAATTGCTGCGTGGCGCCGGCGGGCAAAAACAACACCGCGTAGTCCTGCGAAATATTTCCAACTTTGCGAAACGCATCTTCGCTCTCCTGCAAAATCTTCTCGAACAATTCGCCGCGGTGGGAAATTTCAAGAATGCCCGCGCCGCCACCACGCAAGTCCAGCAAGTCGGCTTGTAATTGCTCGAGCACTTCCAACGGCATGGTGGCCGGACCCGCTGAAAAATTAAACACGCGGCCACTGGCCATGGGTCGAACCGCGCCAGTGTGAACATGACCTTGGGTTGCGTGACTCATGATTTCCTCACAATCGAAGTGATGCTTGCGCTGAGCACATTGGCGTTGCGGCGAATGGTGTTCATGTGTTCATCTGTTGGAGTCTGATTCAAGTGGATGCGCGCCAAGCCGGCCTCGCCGCCATCGTAAATAATATTTTCCATTTCCTCGGCGTTGATGCCCGCTTGACCCAACGTGTAGAACACGTGCGCCAACACGCCTGGACGATTCAAGTGACGCACCGACAGCAATGTGGTGGCGGGCGTGGAACGCGCGCGATTCACGCAATTTGGCGCCGATCCAGTCTCCAACCACTCGCGGATTACGCGCACGGTTTCAGCCGCCACAGCGTGCGCCGCCTGCGTGGTGGAGGCGCCAACATGGAATGTTCCATACACGCCTGGCACCTTGGCAATGGCCTCGCCAAATTTCGCATCATCTTTGTCGGGCTCATGCGCGAACACATCCAAACCCGCGCGAATGCCGCGACCACGAACCGCCGCCGCCAACGCGGCCTCATCCACAACGCGCCCACTGGAGGTGTTCACGAAAATGGAATTCGGTTTCATGGCGTTCAAAAATTTCTCGCCGATCAACAAGTCCGTCTCCTCATGCACGGCCAAACTTACGCTGACCACATCGGCCAACTTGGCCAGGTTGACAATGTTGGCGCAGAAGTGCACGCCCGCGGCGTCGGCCTTCTCCTCCGTCAGTTGACGGCTCCACGCCACAACGCTCATGCCAAAGGCCTTGGCGCGCCGCGCGATTTCCATACCAACTTGTCCCAAACCAATCACGCCAAGAGTGCGCCCGTGCAAACCCGCGGCCTGCAAAAATTCCTTGCGCTTCCATTGACCAGCGCGCATTTCAATCACTTGATCAGGCAAGCGACGATCACACGCAAGTATGTGCGCCCACGCCAACTCCGCCACCGCATTGGCGTTTCGCCCAGGGCAATTGGCCACAAACACGCCGCGGCGGCTGGCCGCGCCAAGATCTATTTCATCCACGCCCGCGCCCGCTTGCACCACCAACGCAAGTTTGGGACTGGCTTCAATGGCGGCCTCGCTGACAACAGTTTCGCGCACCACCAACACTTCGGCTTGCGTCTCGGCAAGTCGCTTGGCTAAATCTTTGGAAGCCAACTCTGGTTCATACACAACTTCGCAACCCAAGTCTTGAATGGCGTGAACGCCGTTGCCGCCAATGGTGTCGGCCACCAAAACTTTAACAGTGGTCCTAGGAATGGAATTTGGATTTGGGTTGGTTCTAGAAAAGACAGTCATATAGACAGTGTATCCAAGGCGCTCACTCAATCGATTGAATAAAAAGCCCACTTGGAATGGCCGGTCTGAATGTGATGGCGTGATGCGGAATGCTTTCATTGCCCCGGGCAATTTCAAGAAGATCTTCCATGGATGGAATGGGGAACACAAAGGCCGCATGCGCCTGGCCTGAGTCCACAAACTTTGTCAATTGCCTAAGACTGACCACGGAATTCATGCTGTGAATCTCTATTTTTTCAGTGGACGCGTGGGCGCTCTGCCACGGCTGCACCACCATTCGCTCAAAGCGCGTGCGGTCCCAATTAGCAGCTACAGAATGACCAGCCTTGATGGCGGGTAAGCGCCTGCGCTTCCATGAACCTGTCAAAGGCGCGCCGCCAACCTGAGCGGATTGGGCGCTGGCCATATAGGTGTCAAAAAAACCAGCGGGTGGATCGCCCACATTTTCATGGCTTTCATGCACGGCTGAAGCTTTCAATTTATTCAAGTGCTTTTCAAGCGCTGTCGCGTCGCCGCCTGACACCAAAATGCGCGAGGCGCGGATACTGACGCTCTCAATGGCGGTCAAAGCCACGGCCCGCAACACTCTGGACGAGTTGGACGCATGCGTGGCGTGCGCGAACATTTCATCGCCACTTAAATTGACCAATGACTTCAATTGGGCAACCAAGTGCGCCACGCGCTCTGAGTCCCTGCAAGCCCACACCGTGTGCGTGGCTCCATCCTTGCCGACAAAGTGCGCCAATGGCCGCTCATTGGTGGCGCTCTGAATCAAATCCGACAACTCCTCATGAGAGTGAAAGGCCAACACCGGAATTTCCGCGTGCGCCGTCAACGCCTCATCACGTAGCCAAGTTTGACGCACCACCTCCTCGTCGGATTTTTGAAAGCGCACAAGCGTTGAAAAAATACTTGAAGACATTTCCATAGCGGCGATCAACGCCAGTGTTTTTTTACCCGCGCGCGCCTGGCGATAGGCGTACATGTGTGGCTGAGCATCTTGACAAATCCACTTTTCATTTTTCATGCGCTCAAACAAACGCGTTCCCACGTCTGGCGCATTTAACTTTTCTCGCACATCGGCGCGAATCACTTGCAACCAGGAGTTTGGAAAGGCCTCCACTTTTTGCGCGGCTTCCTGCAGCGACAATCGCATTCCAGGCTCACATGAAATTTCCGCGCTTTTGGCGGCAATGGGGCGAAATGCTGCAAATGGGTGAATATTGAACATTTTAAATGACCTCAATCAAAATGGTAGCCGCCTTAGGAATCGCAGTTTTTAGTGTAAAACCGGACTTGAACAAGCAAGGTTCCGTCTGTGCGGGCGTCCAGAGCACATTGAGTAAAAATTTCCCATCAGAAATATAAGTACGTTCTTTCAACAGTCGACTTCAAGAATGGCTTCTTTGCTGAAGTCAGTCACGTCTTGGAAAACTTTAAAGAGGAACGACATGAAACTTGAATTAACACATACAATTTCAAACAAACTTGCCCAACATGCATCAGTGTTGAATCGTGGTGGCGAACGCTTTGAGCGCCTAGCCGCTCGCATGCGCAAAGCCAGTTTAGTTTGGGGACAAGCCGAACCAAGTTGCCTGCGATTTTCAAACGCCGCGGAATGGCTCACGCAGTTGGTGGTCAATAGTTCTTGGATGCGCCGATCTATTGATCAAGTTGTGACGCAGTGGAACTTAAATAGTTGCGCCTTGGCCGTAGACGTAATTCCTGGTTGCTGGATATTGCCAGCTGGCAAGACCATGCGAGCGGATGGCGTGTCGCGCGGCCTTGTTGTGGCAATCACCAATGACGCCATTGGTGCCAACGGTTCCTTGAACGCGCTGTGCCAGTCAGCGGACGTTGATGTTGAATTAACACGCGACCTATTGAGCCGTGAACCCGCGATCATGCGCCAAGAAATTCCGCGCTTGTGCGCCATGTTGTCCTTGGTTCGTCCTGCAGCGCTGCGAACTGCTTCCGCTGTTCCAACCGTGGAGGCTCTGCTGCGCGCGGTGGAAACCGCTGATCAATCCATTCGCGGCCATAGCGAGCGCACTTCAAATCTTGCCAGTCGTCTGGCCCACGCGTGCTCCCTTTCTTCGACGGAACAGGAAACGGCGCGCGTGGCCGGACTTCTGCATGATGTTGGAAAAATGGGAATCCCAACGGAAATACTTCAAAAGCCTGGCGCATTGACCGCGGATGAACGAACCTTGGTGAACATGCATCCCGAGATGGGAAAACAAATTGTGTCGGGATTGGGCGGTCTTGAGCGCACTGTGCCTGTGGTTCTGTGGCATCACGAGCGTTGGGACGGCGCAGGCTATCCACATGGTATTTCAGGTGAAGAAATTCCCGTGTTGGCGCGCATTATGTCGGTGGTGGACAGTTTTGACGCCATGCGTCGCAACCGTCCCTACTGTGGCAGCATGAGCATTCAATCCTCATTGCAGGAAATTCACGAGTGCGCTGGCGGACAATTTGATCCAAAGATCGCCAAAACTTTTGTTGAGTTAATTGATCGCGAACCCGCCTTGGCCGCGTAAAAAATATTCAAGAAAATTGTTTTCACCCCCTTGCGTCAATATGCTTATGTTGTCACAATGCGCGCATGAACTTTGAGGCCAAGGAAGGCTTCGCTGGTCTTGACGCCGCAGAGCAGAAGTATAAGACTCTGAAAATGGCGATAGGTTTTCTTCCCCCATTTGATAGACAAGTCTTGCAACTTCGCTGGGCTGATGATTTGTCCCGTGAAGAAACCGCGACCATTCTTCACCGCGCTCCAGCCTCCGTGCTTGCCGCAGAACATCGCTTGCGATCTTGGATGCGTCAGCAAATTGAATGCGCCGAACTTACATTGGTCTGAGGCGCGCGATCATTCGAATTTTTAATTTGGCCTTCGATCTTGCGCACATTGTGGCGCACTCTTGGCACTTGTGATGATCAGAAATTCAGCAAAGCCAGGACCACATCACCAGAGTCCACCACTGCACTTCCGTCCAAATCTTCAGGGCAGGCATCGCAAGGGCCCATCGACAAGAGAATCAAACTCACATCGCCGGAATCAACCACTCCTGAGCAATCCAAATCCTCCGCAACGCAAGTTGGTAGCGCACGCACCTTCATGCGCAAGTGCGCCGCTTCCGCCAGGCCAAATTGCACATACGCATGTTCCTTGGCGTAGAACGCCGGGTAGTTGCCGGACTGCTGCGCCACAAACGTCAGGCTGCTGAGAGAGAAAAATGTTCGGCCCGCTTCAATGCCCTGCCGCAAATAATTTTGAATGTTTGCGTCCGCCACATTCACTTGGAATGTCATCACGCTGTCTTGAGCAATGAGTTGGCCCGCGGCAAGCCCCGCCACTTGTCCAACCGCGAACACATTGGGTTGAAATCCAACCCGCGGATTGTTGGACATGTCAACAAAATTAGTTGCGCCGTCAAAGCACGCGGCGAACGCGTTGCGAACTCCAGGCGAAAGATAGCTCAAGCCGCTCGCTGCATACGCGGAATGTTCCTTGAATGTTGCCGCGGTGAACCCGCCACGAAATCCAACTCCAGCCAACTCAATAGGCTGCCCAGCGTCTGGATCATTCACGCGCCGTGCACCGCCCGCGGGCAAAAACCTTTGCCATGGATCGGAGGTTGGGTCGTACTGAACAACCATGTCGTTAGCAAATGAAATGGAAACCTCCGCCTCGATGATTTCGTATTGACCACTTCCAATTGGAACACTGGCGCCCGTATCAAAGGCCAGCAGAATTTGCCCGTCGCGCGCGTCGAATTGGGTTTGATTGTCGCGGTCGCTGCCAAATGTGGTCAGAACCGATCGAGTTCCAGGCGTGCTGTTAAATGGATACATCCAGCGATCCAGCGCGGGCACGGTCAATGGCGCCACTGAATTGGTTCCTATTGAAGAGTTGCGCGATATGCGCCGCTGGGCCGATCAAGCGACGGATTCGAAATGGCGCTTCTCGCCATAATCGTTGGCGTATTTCAAATTACGTTGCACGGCTGACATACGCGCACTTTGTTTCAGTGTTGCATGACCGCGGCACACGCCAAGCCAATGAAAATTTATTCTGGCATGAATTGTAAAGTTGGCGCCGTTGCCGGCTGCGAAGTTGGCTGCGAAGTTGGCGCCGTTGCCGGCTGCGAAGTTGGCTGCGAAGTTGGCTGCGAAGTTGGCTGCAAAGTTGGCTGCGAAGTTGGCTGCGAAGTTGGCTGCGAAGTTGGCTGCGAAGTTGGCTGCGAAGTTGGCTGCGAAGTTGGCTGCGAAGTTGGCTGCGAAGTTGGCTGCGAAGTTGGCTGCGAAGTTGGCTGCGAAGTTGGCTCAACTGGCATTGGCGCCGGCGTAGCGGGCGCAATCTTGGCGCTGCTAGGCGGCAACATGGCTGGATCTGCTGGGGGAATCACATTTGGCAAAGGTGCTTTAATTCCAGAAATGGGCTCCACAACTGGACCGAGTTCTGGCATTTCAAACGGAGTCACATCCGTGTTCTTCAGAGCGCTTCCACTGGTGTTGTCAGGTTGATTGCCCACAACATCGCCATTGTTGATGCCCCAACCGCCCCACCCCGTGGTGGCGTCTTGCGCGCTTGGCACGATCAATTCAGAGGTCCAATTAATTTGCGCTTGACCAAGTTGAGTGCCCGTGGCAAACGCCAAATCAACAAGTGAAATCTGCCAACCCGCAAGTGCCGTCACTTCTTTGCTTTGCGCGTCGCCCAAACGGCTTGCGGCATCAAGCACATCCGTGCTGGTGCGAATGCCCAAATCAAATTGGCGCTTCTCGCCCTCATACGTTCTGCCGGCAAGCGCGGTTTCCAAACGCGCCGCAAGAATGCGCCGCCACGAGTTCTGCAAATTGTCCATGGCGTTGAACAACTCCTGACGAATTGTTTGCCTGCGCAAATCACGCGTGGCCATGCGCTGCAACCTGTTCAACACGGCCTGCTGAATTTTATTTTTGGCAGCTTCATTGCCCAAAGGAATTTTTGCGGTGGCACTGAATGTGTATCCGTCGTCATTTCCAATACTCCAACTTTTGGAATAATCAACCGTGAACAAAGGCAACGCGGCATTGCGCGCCAAGTCCACATTGGTGGCGTCAATGGCCAACTGCAATTCCAATTCCAGCATTTCCATGCGGTTTTCCACGGCTTGTTGCGCTAGTTTCTCTGGATCAAATTTTAGAC
>SIAM01000059.1 GCA_009691785.1 Phycisphaerales bacterium | reverse complement strand
TCGCGGTCCACCATGGCACATGCGGTGACGGCAACGGATTGATGCCTTGCGTTCCTTTAGTGATGACATCTAAATTTTTCAACACGTCTTGCGTGATCTCTCCAAAGCCCAGCGTGACAATGGCCAAGTAGTCGCCACGCAAACCAAGCGTTGGCGCGCCAAGCAACACGCCGGCGAACGCACCAACAATCGCGGTGAATAAAATGGCCCACCAGAAATTCAGTTGAAAGGGATAAATATCACAACTGCTAATGGCGAACGCGTAGGCGCCAATTGCCATAAAGGCCGCCATTCCCAAGTGCAAAAGCCCCGTAAAGCCCGTGACAATATTCAGGCCCAGCGCCAGAATTGCGAACACCATGACGCCGCGCATTGGATCGACCATGTCCAAGCGCCAACGTTGATCCACAAGTGGCAACAGGCACGCCAAGATCAATAACGCAATGTCAACGCGCAATAATTTTTTCCACTTTGGCGCGGCACTCATCAAACTTTCTCCCGAAGCTTGGCGCCCAAAATTCCACTGGGCCGAAACACAAGTGTGAGAATGAGAATTCCAAACACCACCGAGTTGGTCCAGCGCGCTTCAATGTAGCCATCGCTCAGCGCGCGCACCAAGCCAATCACAATTCCGCCCACCACCGCGCCAGGCAAACTTCCAATGCCGCCAAGCACCGCCGCGGTGAAAGCGTCCATGCCAGTGCGATAGCCCATCTGAAATGAAATCGTATTGTTGTAGAGCGCGTAGATCACGCTGGCGAATCCGCCAAGCGCGCCGCCAATGAGAAATGTTGAGCCGATCACGCGGTTCACATCAATGCCCATCAGCGCGGCGGCTGTTGGATTCTGCGCCACGGCTCGCATGGCTTTGCCCAAGCGCGTGGACTTCACCAACCATGTCAAGCCAATCATCAATGGCACCGTGACAATCACCACAAACAAGTCGCGCCATGTGACGGTGATGGCGGATTTTGCGCCCAGTAAATTTTCATTGGAGATGAGCGATGGAAAATCTTTCGGGGCCGCGGCTTGGTTGCCCCCGCCAAAGACATCCATAGGTAAACCGCCCCAAAACAGGGCAATATTCACTAAAATAAACGAGCACCCAATGGCGCTCACAAGCAGCGCAAGTTTGGGTTTGCCCCGCAATGGCCGGTACGCCACGCGGTCAATGGTCCAGTTCAGGGCGCCGCAAAAAATCGCCGAGCAAATCAAAAGTGTGATCACCGCCGCCGTGCCGCCCAGGCCAGCCCACGCCTCCATGCCCAGCGCACCCACCAACGTGAGCGCCAAGAATGAACCAAGCGTGCACAAATCTCCGTGCGCAAAATTAATCAGCTCAATAATTCCATACACCATGGTGTAGCCAATGGCGATCAGCGCAATGATCATTCCGTTGGAGACGCCGGTGATAAGTTGCTGAGACAGAACATCGCCCCAACCCATGGCAACTGGAGCGACCGGAACGGCTGTCGCGCCCGCCGCCGCGGCGTGCGACACAATCATTGCGACAAGCGTTTCACAAATTGAACCGTGCGTGGCTAGATTCACTTTTGAAAGCGCCTCAATGTCTTACTTGCCAAGAACCTTGACAAATTTAAACTCGCCGTTCTCAACTGTGTTGCCACTCATGGTGGTGTTGGTGGTGTCGCCGTTCTCGTCAAAACTCCAAATTCCAAGGGCGCCGTCGTAGTTTTTAGTTTCTGAGACAGCCTGCAAAATGCCGGCGCGATCCATGGTCTTAGCTTTTGGAATTGCATCCAGCAATACTTTGCACGCCTCGTAACCGTACACGGCGTAGCCCTCGGGCTCCTCGTTTTCTTTCAAATTATATTTTTTCTTGTAGGCCGCGCGGAATTCAGCGCCACGACCCGTGAGTTTGTCGGCGGGCAGTCCACCAAAAGTAATGAACGCGCTGCCATTCACATTCTCCGCGCCGGCGGCCTCAATGAATGCCTTCTCAAAGCACCCATCTGGCACCATGAACTTTGGAGTTGCGTTTGCGGTGTGTAAATCTTTGGCAATTTGCCCCGCGCTATTTTGCGTGGTGCCGCCGAAATACACCATGTCCGGCGCCGCGGCCTTGATCTTGGTGGCAAGCGACTTAAAGTTGGAGGCCTTTGGATCAATGCCTTCGCGGCCAAGAACTTCTATTCCAATTTCTTTGGCGTGCTTCTCAAACACATTGGCAATTCCCTTGCCGTACAACTCGCGATCGTCAAGTATGTAGACCTTCTTCACACCCATGTCTTTGGCCCATTCCGCGGCGACAAATCCTTGCAAATCATCCGCGGGCACCACGCGGAAAAAATTAATCTTGCCCGTGGGTCGGTAAATCTTTGGCTCATTAGCCTCGCCTTTGCCAGGCTTGGTAAGCCCGGGATATGTGGCCGCGGGACTAATCATGAGCAATCCCGCCTTGTTCAACACCGGCATGCTGATCTTGCTTGCGCCCGAATTAAACGTTCCAATGTAGGCGATCACCCTCTCGTCGCGCGCCGCCTTGTTGGCGTTCTGCGCCTCAACCGCGGGGTCCCAATTGCCACGCTGTGGACTGGCGTCGTCCATGTCCTCATACACAATGGTGTAGTCGCCAATTTTCCCATGAACTTCATCAATGGCCAATTGAATTCCGTTGACCATGGTGGTGGTCTGCGCGTTGGCGCTGCCAGTGCGTGGCAGACTAGAAATAATTTTTAACACCTTCTCTGGCTTGTCGCCTTGCGCCAAAGTTGGCGTGACTAAGAATGCAAGAAGACATAGGGATGCGATATTTTTCAACATGATGGGTTCCTGTTCAAGTGTGCGAACGAAGTTTGATAATAGAGCCTCTGTGAATTTTCTGCGTCGCTTGCGCCAATCCAAATTCTCTGAAGCAGCGTCCGAATCATTTTACTTATTGTCCAGCGGACTGCGCCCAGCCACGAACGCAATGATGGCTTCGGCCGCCTCAATATCAGGTCTTTTCCCCTGAAATGCGGGCAATAGAGCGCGCAATGCATTGGCGGTTTCACGCAACCTAGATTGATCAGCCAACAACTCCTCCACCGCCGCGCTGATTGGCCCGGCGCGACCAATGCATGGCACAAACTCCGGAACCACTCGCTTGCCAGCCAAGATATTTGGCAGCAATCGATTGGGCATGGACAACATGATGTTGCCACCAAGCACCGACAACAACCCGGTGCGATACATGCCCACCATTGGCTTGGCTTGGCGCAGCAAATCCAAACTCACCGTACCGCTAACGCACAACGCAATCTCGCTCCACGAAATCGCGGCGTCCAATTTGCCCGTCATTAACAACACGCCTGGCGGCAGCGTTGGTAGGCGCTCACGAACCAAGCGCGCCAATGAGTCGTTGGCCGTCACCATGATCGCAATCGCGCGGCGATGATTGTGCTGAATATCGCTGAACACTTTCAACAGCAACGGCAAGTTGCGTTTCACTTCGCTGCTGCGGCTGCCTGGAAGCAAAAGCACTTTGGGCGAACCCTTGGGTAACTCGTTTGATTGCGCGTCTATTTGCGCCTGATCCAAAATTCGATTGATCACTGGGTGCCCAATAAATTTCGCCGGCACGCCCCGCGAGCGAAACCACTCTTGCTCAAAAGGCAACAAACACAGCACCAAATCAGTGCACCTGCGCAACTTGTTCAGCCGCCACGGTCCCCACGCCCACAACTGCGGCGCCACCAAATGACACACGCGCACGCCGCGCGCCTTCATGAATTTAGCAATGGCAAAGTTTGCCGCCGGCGAATCCACCGGCACATGCACATTCACGCGCCGCGCCAACGCCCATTGCCGAATTGCGTTCTGCGTTTTTTTAACCGACGCAATTTTTGAAAGCGCCGACAATCCCATGGCACCGTCGTCCGCGGTGCGCTCAATCATGGTTGCGCCCGCGCGCTCCATCTGCGGTCCACCACACGCCACAATTTCTATTTCCGGCGCCATGGTCTTCAACGCCGCGATCACTGGCGCGGCATGCGCGTCACCCGACGGCTCAAACGCCGTGAACAGCACAATGGCTTTCGCAGATGAATGATCTTTCATATTTTTGCGCCGCTCACAACTAAACCATACCCGATTCGTCATTTCAAGTACCCTTCGCCTCCTGAGACGGAACCAATAATGCTTAAAAGAACACACACCTGCGGAGAACCTCGCGCCACGCACGCTGGCAACACAGTCACACTTTGCGGATGGGTCAACACCTATCGAGATCAAGGCAAGGGACTTGTGTTTTTAGATCTTCGCGACCGCGACGGTCTGTGCCAAGTGGTGTGTGATTTGGAAGACGCGCCGCCGCATGTTGTCGCGGCCGCTAGAAGTTTGCGCCGCGAGGACTGCATCGCGGTCAAGGGATTGTTGCGCAAGCGCGCTGGCGATCCCAATCTGAAACTTGCAACTGGCGAAGTGGAACTTCTTGCAGCGGAGATTGAGGTCTTCAACAAGGCGATTGATTTGCCCATTCTTCCTGACGATCACGACGCGCCCAAGATCAACGAGGAAATTCGCCTGAAGTACCGCTACTTGGATTTGCGCCGTCCGTCCATGCAGAAAATTCTGCGCGAGCGACACCGCGTGCTGCAATACACGCGCCAGTATTTTTCCAGCCAGCGCTTCACGGAAATTGAAACGCCGCTTCTTATTAAGAGCACGCCCGAAGGCGCGCGCGATTTTCTTGTGCCTTCGCGCTTGCACCCTGGCGACTGGTACGCGCTTCCGCAAAGCCCGCAACTGTTCAAGCAAATTTTAATGGTGGCTGGTTGCGAACGCTACTTTCAAATTTGCCGCTGCTTGCGCGACGAGGATCCACGCGCCGATCGGCAAGCGGAATTCAGCCAAATTGACCTTGAATTAAGCTTTGTCGACCGCAGCGATGTCATGGATGTCATGAGCGGTTTCGTGCAAGGTTTGTGGAAGGAAATGCTGGGCGTGGATGTTCCAACCATCACGCGCATGACTTGGATTGACGCCATGAATCGCTTTGGCAGCGACAAGCCAGACACGCGCTTTGGTCTTGAGTTACACGACATCAGCGCGGTTGCCGCCAAGTGCGGCTTCAAAGTGTTCGACGAAGCGCTGGCAAAATCGCGCCTTGGAAAAAACGGTTGCGTGAAAGCCATCGTGGTGCCTGCGTCGATGGGTCAACTCACGCGCAAGATGACCGACAGCTACGCGGATTTTGTGAAAGCCTTCAAGGCCGGCGGCGTGGCCGTGACAAAAATTTCCGCCACTGGAACTTTTGAAACTGGCATCGCCAAATTTGTGGAGCCCATTGCCGCGGAATTTAAAGCCGCGCTGAACGCGCAACCTGGCGACACCATTCTCATGGTGGCCGACCACTGGGAAATTGCCGTCAAGGCCGCCGGTGAACTGCGCCTGAAAGTGGCCGACGACCTCAAGTCCGTTCCCGCGGGCATGTGGAATTTCCTGTGGGTGATTGATTTTCCAATGTTTGATTTTGACGAGGAAGGCAATCGCTGGGTGGCCATGCACCATCCATTTACCAGCCCAAATCCCGATCAATTTGGGCTTTTAGAAAGCGATCCTGGCGCCTGCGTGAGCGCCGGCTACGACATGGTTCTCAACGGCAGCGAAATCGCCGGCGGTTCCATTCGTATCCACCGAACCGATGTGCAGGAGAAAGTGTTCAAGCTCATTGGCCTCACGCAAGAGGATGCGGATCGCAAGTTTGGATTCCTGCTTAGTGCGCTGCGTCACGGCGCGCCGCCCCACGGCGGTATGGCTTTTGGTCTTGACCGCTTGGTCATGCACTTATGCGGCACCACCAATATTCGCGACGTGATCGCGTTTCCAAAGACGCAATCCGGCGGCGACCTGATGATCGACGCGCCTGGTCCGGTGGACGACGAGCAACTGAAAGAGTTGCATGTGCGCCGCGCTGTCGCGCAAAAGGCACCGGCATAACTTTCTTGTTGATATGCAAAACAAAGACGCGCGGATTTTATTTCGCGCGTCTTTTTTATTTCAGCCAATGAACCCCCCAATAAACTTAGTGCACGCCTTGCGCCGCAAGCCACCGCTCGCAATCAAGCGCAGCCGCGCAACCCATGCCCGCCGCCGTGATGGCTTGTCGATACTGCGCGTCGGCAATATCCCCCGCCGCGAACACGCCCTCTATATTTGTGCGGCTATCACGGTTGCGCAATTTCACATAGCCCTTCTCATCCAGTTCAACCTTGGTGCCTTGTAAAAATTTGGTGGCTGGCGAATGCCCAATAGCCAAAAATAAGCCTTTTACACGCAAGTTACGCTGTTCTTTGGTGCGCACGTCCTCCAAAAGCAGCGACTCAATTTTGTCCTGGCCAAGCACGTCCGCCACCACCGTGAACCAGTGCATGGTGACTTTGGGGTTGCCCAACAAGCGCGCTTGCATGGCCTTGCTGGCGCGCAATTCATCACGGCGAACAATCATGTGCACATGGCTGGCAAACTTCAACAAGTAACTTGCCTCCTCCATTGCGCTGTCGCCGCCACCAACAACGGCAAGTGGTTGATTGCGATAGGCGGGCAACGCGCCGTCGCACACCGCGCATGCGCTCACGCCGCCGCCACTCATGGCAAGACGCATTTCATTTTTCAGGCCCATCCAATTTGCCGTGGCGCCCGTGGACAAGATCACGCTTTGCGCTTTCACCGCGGGCCCCTCGCTCAACTCAAGCGTGAAAGGTCGTTTGGAAAAATCGCACTTCACAACATCCGCCTCTGAAATCTTGGTGCCAAATCGCTCCGCCTGCTCGCGAAACTTTTGCATCATCTCAGGGCCTTGAATTCCGTGGGGAAATCCCGGGTAATTCTCAACTTCGGTGGTGAGCATCAACTGTCCACCTGGCAACACCGGCGCTGGATCGCTGCGCGGCACGCCCACAACACACAGTGGCGCCAAGTTGGCGCGTGCGGCGTATATGGCCGCGGTCCAACCCGCGGGACCGCTTCCAATAATCACAACTTTTTCAACATTGGATTCACTCATCATTGTTCCATTTCTAATTTTTATCGTCGCGCACTTACTTCAACAATCCCGCTTGACGCGCCAAGAATCTAGGCGGCGGCCACAACACCAAATCTCCCGTTCCGTCCGCTGGATCATGTTGATCAAATCCATCGTCTTCGTGATCTGGTCCAAGCGACCACAACACCGCGCCCGTGACAGATACCTGCCCCCACGCTGTTCCAAGTTGCTGCGACTTGTCGCCAAGATTGCTATAATTTAAATTGCCATAGTCCTTGGAGAACGGATCAAAATTCATCCGCCGCATTCCATAAATAGGAAACATCATCGCCAATTCCTTGGGCCATTGCTGGGCGCTGTCAATATAAAATCCGCACAGTCCCGCGGATAATGCGGTGCCATCTATCTCCGAAATCAAACGCAAGCGCGCGTCGAATACCTGCTGCAAATTTTCAACAAACAATGTGACCACAGCGTACTTGCTCTGATTCATTTTAGAAATTTGCGTTGGCCCATCCAAAATAGGATCGTAGAAACGCATCCTCCAACGACGCCACCAATCGTCATAAATAGCCACCAACTTTTCCTGGCTAGCCACCAACGGACCGTGCACCGTGGCTAATTCTCGCCATCGTGCGGCCGCGCCAAAGCGAGTCAGCGGCGAACTAATTGACTGAATAGAGCCAAATTCATTTGCAAAATAAGTTTCATCCGGTTGTCCAGCGTCATCAAACGCGCTCCGCATTGACTCGGTCAAAATAATGCGATCGCCTTCGGGCAACTCCAAGCGCTTCAATCGTTCATTTTCGCCGGGCTTAATGAAGGCGTAACCCTTCAACGCCACGCGCTGCAAAGTTGCCACTGGTAAAGTTGCAATATTTGCCGCCATGTAAACGCGGTTGGCCTCCAGCAAATGCGACATCATGGTCATGCCAAACAATTTCTCCGCCTCCATGCGCTGCTCGCTCACTTGCCGTAATACGCGCAGCATGGCAAGCGAAAGATCAAATGCCGCGTCAAATTTTTTGGCGTCAGCGTCTATGTACATTGAGACCGCAGTGAACGCCGTCAAGCCACGCATGGCATTGAGATATCCAAACGCCGCCTCTCCTTGCGCCGTACCAGGCATCGCTGCTAGGCCTTTGGCTTTCCACTTTGCATCAAGACCCTCGGCGCCGTAGGGAATTCCAAGCACAAAGCAAGTCTGCGCTTTCATGATGGCATCGCGCAACGCGGGATTTGCCACCACCCATTTTTTCCAATCTGCGAAACCATCCATGCCTGGCCAAATATTTTCTGGCGACGGCGCGATTGCGGACGGCATTGGTGAGGCCGCAATCCAAGCTGGAAAAAGAATCGGAGCGCTGCGTTTTATTTCGCTTACCCCCATCCAAAAAACGTTGAGTTCTTTCAAGGCCGCGGCGCTTGTAGTTACTCCTTTGGGAACTTTGGTGGGAACTTTGGAATTTGCAGTTGCCTTGGCCACGGGCTTCGTGGCAGGTTTCTTGGCTAGCTCGGCAGCCTTTGCATCTAGTTTCTCAGCGGGCTCTTCTTGGGAAACATCTTGATCCTTCGCGGGCGGATCTTGCGCGAATGAAACGGCGTTGAACACAAGGACAATAAAAAGTACGAATCGAATGGGCATGGATGTCTCGGTATGCAAGAGCGGAAATCATAGCCACCCTCTCACGATCAAGCCGATGGTCGCTAAACTCGTCGCCCTTGGCTTTGTGGCGATGTGCAACCCCGCGCAATTCCACGCAAGGCGCAACGGTACAGCATTCATGAGCAAATCCAAATCCAACCCGCTTCCATGTCCCGCCAAGTGCAATGTATTTATCGCTGGAACAGGCGGCCGCGAACACGCGTTGGCATGGAAACTGAAACAAAGTCCTCGAATTGGAAAACTCTGGGTTGATCCCAAAGCCAATGTTGGACTGCGTCAATTGGGTGAAGTTTGCCCGCAAAGCCTAGACCCAAAAAATAAATTCCACTTTAAAAGATTCCTAGAAAAGGAATCCATCCATCTCATTGTTGTCGGTCCAGAAACATTGCTTGCCGCTGGTTTCGCGGATCAATATCACGACCCGCCAAAGCGCTTGGTGTTTGGTCCAACTCAGTCCGCATCTAAATTGGAGTGGGACAAAGCTTGGTGCAAACAGGTGCTTCGCTCCGCGGGCGTGCCCATGGCGGAGGGCCGATCATTCACGCAATTGGAAGCCGCTCTGAACTACATCAACAGCCGCGAAGATCCGCTGGTTGTGAAAGCCACCGGCCTATGCGCTGGCAAAGGCGTGACCGTGTGCGCCAACAAAATCGAAGCCATCGCCGCCGCTACCGCCGCGCTGGAAAAGAAATCGCACGGCGACGCGGGTTCAACCATCATTATTGAAGAGCGTCTGCACGGCCAAGAAATCAGCGTTCTTGCCCTAGTAGATGGAAAAACAATTTGGATGCTGGACGCCTGTCAAGATCACAAACAAGTTGGCGAAGGTGACATTGGCCCCAACACCGGCGGCATGGGCGCGTACTCGCCAACTCCACTGGCCACCAACGAAGTGCTGCACATGATTGAACGCGATGTGTTTGTGCCAACCCTTGACGCCCTGCGCCGCGAGGAAATTGATTTCCGCGGCGTTCTTTTTGCGGGAATTATTTTGACCCATGGCGGTCCCAAAGTTCTCGAATTTAATTGCCGCTTTGGTGATCCCGAAACCCAATCGCTCATGGCGCGTTGGAAGGGTGATCTGCTTGAAACCTTGTGGCTTACCGCGTCAGGTCAACTTGATCAAGCGAATTTTTCTTTCGAAGGCGCAACCAGTTGCTGCGTTGTAGTGTGTGCGCAGGGTTACCCAAGTAAGCCGCGCGTTGGAGACACCATTTCTGGCATGGACGCCGCCGAAAATCTTGGCGCCTCCAATCAGAAAATAATTTGTTTCCACGCTGGAACTTCCCTCGGAAGCGCCGGCGTGGCCGTGACATCAGGCGGGCGTGTAATTGGCGTAACCGCGGTTGCTGCAGATTTACAAAAAGCCAGCGCCTTAGCCACCCAAGCCGCCAGCCATATCCACTTTGAAGGCGCCTTTTTTCGCCGAGATATCGGCAGCCGTGTGCTTAAATCCACGTTGCAATCCAAGCGATAATCCGCGACCGCCGGTGACCAATCAATGAACGTTGTCACAAGCGAGACCCACAATTATATGTCGTCCATTCCATCGAATTTCTGCATTTCATGTTGCAAATTACTTGAGGAATTTGGAACTTATGGCTAACCTGTCACGGAATGGCTTATGAGCAATTCTGCTAGTTCGCCTGGGTTGTTAGTTGTTTCATTTTTTGCCCTTCTTGGAGACCTTTACACATGTTTCGCTTGTCAACTTCTATTGCGTTATTTGTCTTGCTAATTACATTGACAGTCGCAACCCAACAGGCTTCTGGTTTGGGCGCAGCATCAACAACATCCAATACAAGTTCCACAACCAGTTCAACCTCTAAAAAGAGCGCCGAGCTAATCACTCCTACGCAAGGTTCCACTCTGCCTGGACTAGGAACGAACAACAACGAAATTCCAACTGAAGCGAGTGATATGGATCTCATTCCACGCAAGTTGGCCAACAAGGATAGGACGACTGGTCCAGATTCTATGGACGCAGTCATGTCAGCAGGCGGCGAGAATCGCGCTGTTCGATCTGGTCGCATTGTGGTCAAGTTTCGTGACGAATACAAAGTTCGCTGCAGTGCAGGAATTGTGGGCAATGTGCTGACATGCGCCTCAACTCGCGCCGCAAATGCCGCGGGCAACGCCAGTGCGGGGCAACAAAGCAACCCCATAGCTTCAGCAATCTCGTTGGTCGATCGATTTAGCGGAACAGTTCAACCCGCGATTTATAAATCCGTTGAGCAACTCGCAGCCTTAGAAAAAAAGGCCGCCGCCAAATCTGGAAAGGCGCAACCTGATCTAGCGGGCTATATGTTTATCACCGTGTCGCCCGCGGCTCTTTCCGCCGCCGCGGAAGCATTTAATGAACTTGATTGCGTGGAATTTGCTCAAGTTGATTACCTGCCTATTCCAGCTCAAGAATGCCCTGATA
>SIAM01000058.1 GCA_009691785.1 Phycisphaerales bacterium | reverse complement strand
GGCGTTGTGTTTAAAGCGGAGTAATCCAGCGCCTGGCCAAGATTCATATAAATGCCAAAGTGTTTTCGAGTGGTGTAATTCAAACTTAGATTCGAGGGAGAAGGGCTGATTTCAGGCGAACCCTGTGTTCCACCAGTACCGTCGCCAAGATTTACTTTGTAGGTTCTTCCGCCGAAAATGTTTTTAAATGAACCGCCGTCGGTTTCATCGTGGGCTTTGCTCCAACTGGCTCCATTGGAACCAGTGACGGTGAGAGTCCACAAGCCAAAGTCACCGTTCAGACTGCTTTGGGTCAAAGCACCATCGAAGGTGAATTGAATTGACCAAATGGTTGGAGATTGCGCATACACACCGGTGCCAGTGATATTGTTGGCGGTGAGTGTTGTCATGCTTGCGAATGCGCTTGATGCGACGAGAACAGCGAGAACTGCTGAACTATTTTGTAATGCTGCGAATTTCATTTCTTTTTTCTCTACAATAAATTTTGAAAGTGAAGTTGATTTTTGAATAAGTAAATTGCTGTCATGTTCAATGCCGCACGCACCGTTGTGGTGAAGCGCTCGACACTTTGTAAAACGATTTAATTTCTTCGACGGCGGCTATTCACCAACCCCACAAGGCCAAACAGAGCGACCGCGCCTGGTGCTGGAATCGAAGTCATCGCGAGATCGTTTGGCAAAGAATTGTCGCTGACATTGAATTGATCATTGTCTTGAGCAAAAACACGACGAAGAACTTTATTGGAATACAGATCCGTTGATGGGCGCTTCAATTGGGTGTTAAATGTTGTGTCTGACACCTTCATGGTGAGCAAAGGCGCAGCATTATTATGAAGAAAAAGCTTGTTTTGCCCCGCCTCAGTTGTATTGACAAATCCCGCCATTGCGACTTGGCTGCAAGCGGCTACGGAAATAGCCATAGTGATAGACACCCTTTGAATTGTGCGACTCATTGTAAGTCTCCATTACATAGGAAGTTAGAAAGCTATTAAACATTTGCCCATACAAGGCGAATGCCATCGGCCGAAACTTTAGGCCTGCGGAAGTGAATCTTTAAGTTTGGGGAGTGTCTCGTAAGAGACTTTGGAACCCCAAATATAAAGAAGGGCCGATCTAACAACTAAGGATCAGGAAGTAAACCAGAATTTTTGTAACCTTTTCAACCAGCCATCCAAGAGGCTTATTTCGGAATGAAACAAACCACTATTTCAACCTAAACCAAATTATCGCTCTGTCAAATGAAATGTCTGATATTTTATAAATTTTAATAAATTTAATTTAAAGTCGATTTTAAGGCAGCAATCGCGCTTTTTGAAATTTATTTTCATCGCATTCAGGAATTCAACAGTATCTAAAGGTCTTCAGCAATTGAGCAAAGGCGCGCCGAGATTGGCGTAAAAGTGTGTCAGGACATTGTTGTGATTTGCTTTATGGTGAAGATGCACGGTGCGAGAAACGTACCAATAGCTGAGCACGTGACGGCCCCTGCTGTTGAATTAAGCTACGATTTGCGTGTTCAACATGGATGAAGCAAAATTGTCCGCGCGTGGCGGAATACGCTTCGTTAGACAATTACAAAGGAACATTTTATGAAGACTGGCCACGCATTCGTAGCAACTCTTGCACTTGCCTCTAGCGCCGCAATGTTGTGCGTTGGTATGGGATTTGGCTTTGGCGCCGGTAGCCCCAACAGCACTGGTCCAACCATTGAAGGCACCTACATGCTGGAATATCGTGAAACTTCTGATGGGAAAAAAATGATGGCGCCGGAGATTGTCGGCATGCTGAGCTACAGCAAGACCGTGCGCAACTTTAATGTGTACTGGATGTCGGACGGCAAGCCATCGTCTATTTCCATAGTGGCCAAATACACGCTGAGCGACAAGGTATACACCGAGGATTGCATGTATTACGCGCAGAACAGGGACGGCAAGGGCATTACCTACGAGACCCGGGTCGCGCACGGTGTTTCGCCTGTGACCATGAAGGACGGAGAAATTCAGTTCACGCCGTCGTTGCACGGCGAACCAATGCTTTCGATAAACAAGAGCGGCATGATTGCCACAAAAACTGGCGCGTTCACGGATCACTGGAAGAAGATGGACTGATTTGCTCAGTCATCGCGGATTCAAAGAGTTTTCCTCCGTGATTCGCGCGGCACTAGCAACACCGTGGAAGCCTTGAAAGCGCCACGGTGTTTTTATGTGCATTGAAATTGCGTGCAATGTGTTAGCCTTGAATTGCAATGCAATTTGATGTGCGAGAACCCGAATGTGTCAGCGATGTGATTGCGGTTTCACTGCCGCAATTTCGCGCGGTTGATGAAGTGGGAAGAAACGCGGCAACAAAGCGAAGCCAGAAAGCGACACCAGAGCAATTGCCCGCGGCGCCGGCGCACATTCGCGCGGGCGGGCGCATGATGGATTCGCACGGACGAACCATTTTGGATTTACGCATAAGCATTACGGATCGCTGCAATTTTCGCTGCGTGTATTGCATGGAACCCGATGTGCAATTTCAACCGCGCGAGAATGTGATGACGCCAGGCGAAATTATTCGCATGGCGCGCGTGGCGCAGTCGCTTGGAGTGCGCAAGATTCGCCTGACGGGCGGCGAACCCACGCTTCATCCGCAGCTGACGGAAATTATTTCGGGCATTCGCGCCGCCACGGATGTGGAGATTGCCATGATTAGCAATGGGTCGCTGTTGACGCGCCAGAAACTTTCCACTTGGAAGCGCGCGGGGTTGGATCGGATGACCATAAGCATTGACTCGGTGCGCGCCGACCGCTTCGCGCGCGTGACGCGTTCCACGGTGACTCCCGAAGATGTGATTGCAGGCATTGAAATGTGCGTGGTCGAAGGATTGACTCCACTGAAGTTGAACGCGGTGTTGGTGCGCGGACAAAACGACGACGAGGCCGTGGAGTTGGCGCGCTTGGCGCGGCGCTTTGGCGTGGAGATGCGTTTTATTGAATACATGCCGCTGGATTCCGCGCACGCGTGGAATCGCGCTCTTATGGTGACGGCGCGGGAAACGCGCGCGGCTATTGAGGCAGTGTTTGAGTTGACGCCCACCAATATGGATGACGCGCACAGCACCGCGCGCACATATCGATTTACCGATGGCGCGCCGGGGCGCATTGGATTTATCGCGCCAGTGAGCAATCCTTTTTGCGGCGCGTGCAGCCGATTGCGCTTGACCGCGGATGGAAATGTGCGGCCGTGTTTGTTTAGCACGAAGGAATGGAGCGCCATGAAATTGTTACGCGGCGGAGCAAGCGACGCGGAGTTGGCGAACTTCTTGATTGATGTGACGTGGACCAAGCTTGCGGGACACAACATTGCGTCGCCGAAATTTGTGCAACCAGCGCGTCCCATGTCAGCGGTTGGTGGATGATTTCTAGATAAATTAAATATAAATCGGGGATTTCCAAATGGGCACATCGCGCTTCATGCGATCGATGAATTCATCCATGGCGGCAAGCGCTTCTTTGCGATGCGCGCAATCAATGGCCAGACGGAATGATCGCTCCCCCGCCGCGACTTCGCCGCGACTGTGTTCAACCGTGATGGCGATCAGCGCGTGCTTGCAAAGAATGTCGCGCGCCAACTCCGTGAGCGAATTGGTTGCCATGGGCTCATAGGCTTCGTATGAAAGCGCGCGGATTAAGCGGCCCGCTTCATTGGCGCGGACCACTCCTTCAAAAACAACTGTGGCGCCAACTTGCTGCATGGCGGGCGCGGAAATATTTTCCGCGTGATCGCTGGAAGAATTGGATTGTGATTTGCGCGCGGGCGCTTGAAGCGAAGCCGCGGGCGCGGGGTTCAGAACATGCGGCAAGCGCTCGCTTGAAAGCGGGCCAGAAGAAATGCGAATCAGAACGCTCATCCGCCACCCACTAATTCAATCAGCGCAACTTCGTCGGTGGTTTGCACGGGCGCGTCCGGCTTTGCAAAAGCGTGATTGACTGCGAGGCGCGCTGATTGAAAAAACGCGGCTTTGAAAGGATGTTTCGTGGCGAGCGCTTGGTTGACATCGCGCACGGTGGCGGACGCGGAGACATCAACCACAATATCTTTGCAAGACAATTCACGCGCAAGCGAACCGAAAATTAGAACGCGAATCGTCATTCAGAAAGCGTATCATCGCGGTCTCATTTGAATAAAGTTCACGCTGAACTTGCCGCAAATGCGCTGAAACATGAATCCAATCGCAACAATGTCTGAAATGAAGCCGCCAAATTCGCCGCGCGAAGCCATTGACGCCGTGCGCGCTCAAGTGCAGGTGGTGGCAACGGAAACAATCCCGCTGGCGCAATGCAACGGCCGCGTATTGGCGCAGTCGATTCACGCGGATCGCGACAGTCCCGCGCTTGATGTGAGCGCGATGGATGGTTTCGCCGTGTATATGACGGATTTAATTGCGATGGCGGGCGAGCATGGGTTGCCCATGACCGCGCTGGAAAAAATCAATGACGCGATTGTTGGTGGCGGCGCGCCGAACATCGCTCAAGAAAGTGCGGACATAAGCGAAGCCATGATTGGATACGCGCCCATAGCGATGCGCGCGGGTCACGCTGTTCGCATTGTCACCGGCGCGCCAGTTCCCATTGGCGCGGATGTTGTGGTGCGACACGAGGATGTTGTGGTGAATAATGGTGGCGTGCGTTTAATGATGGAGGCAAGCGCGATCAAGACCGGCGCAAACATTCGCCGCCGCGGAGAGAATGCCAAGCGCGGCGTTGAGATTGCGCACGCTGGCGTGTTAATTGGCGCGGCAACAATTGGCGCGATGGCTTCCTTTGGAGTGTCGCAAGTGGTTGTGCGCAAGCGCGTGCGCGTTGCGCTGGTGACCACGGGCGATGAACTTGTTGGCGCGCAAAACCAGCCACAACCGTGGCAGCTTCGCGACAGCAATGGGCCCGTGCTGGAATCGCTGCTTGGCGCGCGCGCATGGATTGAAATTATTTCGCGCATGCATGCGCGTGACGATGCGGACTCGCTTGCGGACACGCTGACGCGCTCGATGGAAGTTGCGGACGCGGTGATTTTGACTGGCGGAGTTTCAATGGGGCACAAAGATTTTGTACCGCAAGTTGCCGCCCGATTGGGCGCGCACACCATCTTTCACAAACTTCCGCAAAGACCAGGCAGACCAATGCTTGCGGCGGTGCGACCAGCGACGGGCACGCTGGCAGCGCGCATGATTTTGGGGTTGCCGGGCAATCCTGTTTCGGTCATGGTGACCGCGCGTCGGCTTGGCATTGAAATGCTTGGCGCGCTTGCGGGTCTTTCCACGCAACACTTTGCGGCGCATACGCGCGCCGTTGTCAACGCCGACAACGCAACGCTGCCAATGTGGTGGTATCGCCTTGTGGGCGAGCGCGTGAACGCAAGCGGCGTAAACGAGCTGCATTTGCTTTCGGGCAAGGGCTCGGGCGACATTGCCGCGGCGGCTTCAAGCGTGGGGTTTGTGGAAGTGCCGCCTGGCCAACACACGCTTGGCACGCACAACTTTTATGCGTGGATGCATTAGGAGTTTTCAATCATGGCGAAGAAAAATATATCGGCAACTGGCGTGGCGAAGAAATCTGGCGCGATGAAGCGTGTGTTGGTGCAAGCACGCGCCGCGAAGATAGTTGGCGCGAAGAAACACGGCGGCGTGCGCGGCAAGGCCAAGTCCCCCGCCTCCGCAAAAAGTATTCTCACCCATGTGGACGCGCGCGGCCGCGCCGCCATGGTTGATGTTGGCGAAAAAGCCGTGACCGCCCGGCGCGCTGTTGCGGAGGCGTGCGTGATGATTTCGCCCGCGCTTGCACAGCGCATCCGCAAGAATTCGCTTGCCAAAGGAAATGTTTTAGATGTGGCGCGGCTTGCCGGCATTCAAGCGGCCAAGCGCACCGACGAACTGATTCCGCTGTGCCACTCGCTGCCGCTTGATTCCATTCAAGTGCGCATCGAATTGCGCCGCGACCATGTCTATATATGGTCAGAGGCGAAAGTGACGGCAAAGACCGGCGTGGAAATGGAAGCGCTATTGGCGGTGGCTATCGCGGCGCTCACCGTGATCGACATGGGAAAGTCCATTGACCGCGCAATGACCATTCAAGGATTGCGCATGCTGGAAAAAGAAGGCGGCCGCAGCGGACATTTTGTGGCGGGCAAGGCGACGCGCGCGCAATGACGCCGGCGATACAAGGGCGCTCAATCAACGCTCTGCTGGAAGTTAAGCATGCGATTTCCAATTCAATAAGCCACCGCCTGTAAAAAAGAAATTCACCAATGCAATTTTTAAGCGACAAGTCTTTCAAACCATTTAATCACGGCGTGTTGCGATTGCTTAGAACGGAATTGTCGCGGGGCGTGATCATTTTTAATTTGCCAGATCGCAAAACGCGCCGCGGGCTGAACTCGCCGCGCGCGAACGCCGCAAGAAATTGCGCCTGCGCCGATGGTTCCCACAATGCGATCATGGGTTCGATTTCATTTTTGTGTTCATCAAAGAACACCACTGCGTCCGTGTCTGGCGCGCGCGCGTGAATCAAACTTTGCAAGTCGCGCGATTCAAGAAGTGGGTAATCGCAACCAACAACCAGCCATGCGCTTGTGCAGGAAGCCGCGTTTGTATTGGTTGCCGCTTCGGTGGCGGAGTGTTGTGAAATTGCCGCTGGCAAAGCATGCGTGGAAATAGGCGCACCGCGCAATGTCATGGTGAACGCCGCGTGCAAGCCACTGGCGGGTCCGTGCCCCGCCACCGCGTCCACAATGGCGCGCTCGCCAATGCCCCACTGTAATTGTTGCGTTGGCGTGCATGACCAAAATACTTCCGCGCACATTGGCCGCAACATTTCTTCAAGCGCGCGCCACTGTGGCAACTGCGCGTAGGCAATTTCCGCTTTGTCGCGGCCCATGCGCGAACTTGCGCCGCCCGTCAAAATCAATCCGCGCACATCAACGCGCAACGACAACTCTTTCCAAGGACACGATCACCGACTTAGAGGTTGGCGTAAGGCTGCCCTCGGCGAAACTATCAATGGGCACCAACACGTTGGCCTCTGGAAAATAGGTCGCCACGCAACCGCTAGGAATTTCATACGCCACCACGCGGAAATTTTTTGCGCGCCGTTGCGCGCCGCGAAAATGGCTGACCACATCAACCGCGTCGCCGGCGGAAAGTTTTTGCGCGGCTATGTCCTGCGCGTTCATCAACACCACGCGGCGACCCTGGTGAATGCCGCGGTAGCGATCCTCCATGCCATAAATTGTTGTGTTGTATTGATCGTGAGAGCGAATGGTGGTCATGACAAATTGGCCCGAGCCAACTTCAAGATGCGGAATTTGGTGAACCGTGAAGATGGCTTTTTTACTGGGCGTGCCAAAGTTGTTGCTGTCGCGGACTTCATGCGGCAACTCAAAACCACCTGATTGACGCACCTTTGCGTTGAGATTTTCAAATCCTGGAATGACATTGGCAATGTGATCGCGGATCAAGTCGTAGTTGCCAACCAACGAACTCCAATCCACGCCCAGCGTTGCGTTTGCAAGCGCGGCAACAATGGCTGGCTCGCTCATTAAATGTTGCGACGCCGGCTCAAGATTTCCACGCGACGAATGCACCACGCCCATGGAATTTTCCACGCACACAAATTGCGAACCCGTGGCTTGCATGTCAAGTTCAGTTCGACCAAGACACGGAAGAATGAGTGCCTGCGCTCCAGTGACTAAATGTGAGCGATTGAGTTTGGTGGAAACTTGCGCCGTCAACTCGCAGCGAGAAAGCGCCTTCGCGGTGAACGCGGTGTCAGGCGTTGCGGAAAGAAAATTTCCCCCAAGCGCAAAGAACACTTTCACGGCGCCCGCGTGCATGGCTTGAATTGCCTCAACCGTGCTGTAGCCATGCGCTTGCGGCGGTGTGAAATGAAACTCCTTGCCCAAGTTGCGCAAAAATTCCGCCGTGGGTTGCTCGCAAATTCCCATGGTGCGATCCCCTTGCACATTGCTGTGGCCACGCACTGGACACGCGCCCGCGCCAGGCTTGCCGAAATGTCCGCCCAGTAAAAGTAGATTGATGATTTCCTGAATGTTGCCAACGGCGTTGCGATGTTGTGTAAGACCCATGGCCCAGCAACAAATCATGGCCTTGCTGCGCTCGATCACCGCGGCCACTTCGCGAATCTGCGCCTCTGAAATTCCGCTACCGCGCACAATATTTTCCCAGGTCTCCACCGCAAGGTCTTGGCGGTACTCATCAAAGCCCTCGGTTTTGCGCGCGATAAATTCATTATCAATGCGCGGCGTTGGCTGCTCTAAAATTGCTTTTTGAATTCCCTTGAGCAGCGCCACATCGCCGTTGATTTTCACTGGCACATGATGCGTTGCCAAACGCGTTCCCTTGCCAATAATGCCGGCAATTTCTTGCGGATGATGAAAGCGTTTCAAGCCTGTCTCCGCAAGCGGATTGATGCTGATGATTTCACAACCACGGCGCGCCGCATGCTGCAATGTGCGCAACATGCGCGGATGATTGGTGCCTGGATTTTGCCCGATCACAACAATGCAATCGGCGCTGTCGAAATCTTTCAGCGACACGGTGCCCTTGCCCGTGCCAATGGTGCGCAACATGGCTTGACCGCTTGACTCGTGGCACATGTTGGAGCAATCCGGAAGATTGTTGGTGCCAAAGCGGCGCACAAACAGTTGATACAGAAACGCGGCCTCGTTGCTGGTTCTTCCCGATGTGTAGAACACCGCGTCATTGGGCGATGGCAACGCCTTCAACGCGCCGCCAATCTTTGCGAACGCATCCTGCCACGAAATTGGCTTGTAGTGCGACGCGCCATCCGCCAAATACATGGGCTGCGTGAGGCGACCTTGCTGACTAAGCCAGTGATCCGTCTGGCGCGAAAGTTCCTCCACGGAATGGCGCGCGAAAAAATCCGCGGTGATTCTTTTCAGCGTGGCCTCTTCGGCCACGGCCTTGGCGCCGTTCTCGCAGAACTCCGCGATAGAGCGATGATCTTCTGGATCGGGCCATGCGCAACCAGGGCAATCGAAACCATCTTTCTGATTCACATCACGCAAAACTTTTGCCGTGCGCGCCAATCCCATTTGCTCCACCGACATGGTGAGCGCAACTTTCACCGCGGTCAACCCGCCGGCGGATTCCGCTGGAGCGCCAACGCGAAGATTGGCGTCAAGCACTTCAGGGCTAAGAAATTCTGGATTGCGTTCTTGGCTCATGAATGGAGCTTGGCAAGAATTGCTGATTTGATTGAATGTTGTCTCATTGTGTGTGGATTCATTGTCTAGCAGATGTTGACTCATGCGCTGCGGGTTGATCGCATGCGCCGACCTTGTTGACAACGCTGCACGTTGCGCTCACTCGGAAGGCTCCGTTATAAATATTAAACCGCTCGCCGCGCGCGAATCCCACAAGCGAAATATTGAAACGCTTGGCCAATTCAACCGCCAAACTTGATGGCGCGCCCACCGCGACAATCATGGGAACGCCAGCCACAAGCGCCTTCTGAACCAATTCAAAACTTGCGCGGCCACTGAGAAATAAAAGTTGGTTGGAAAGCGGCGCGCGACCCGCCAAGAATTGCGCGCCCAACAATTTGTCCACGGCGTTGTGACGGCCAACATCTTCGCGCACGGCAAGTAACTCGCCCGCCGCGTTGAACAACGCCGCCGCGTGCAAGCCGCCAGTTTGATCAAACACGGACTGCCGCGCGCGCACCGTGTCTTGCAAAGCGCAAATTAAGTTTGGCTCAATGCGAAATCCGCTGTCCGTGATGGCGCTTAAGCCTGGAACTTCAAGCGCGTCCAGCGAAGCCTTGCCGCACACGCCGCAACTACTTGTGGCGTAAAAGTGGCGCTGCAACTTTGGCCACTCCACTTTGGCGTGATCGGCAAGACGCACCTTCACAATATTTTGTCCGCCATGCGCGCCATGGTCGGGACCACAGCCAACAATGCCTTCAATGTCCGTGGGCGAACGCACAACGCCTTCGGTAAAAAGAAATCCCGCGGCAAGTTCATTGTCATTTCCCGGAGTGCGCATGGTTATGGAAACACTTTTGCGCTGACGCTCCACACCATCAAGCCAATCAAGGCGAATCTCCAGCGGCTCTTCAAGCGCGACATGGTCCAGCACTTCGCTGGTTTGGCCACGATCAACGCGCGTAATTTGCGTTGGCGCGCTTTGCGCGATCTCATCGCTCTGCTTGTTTGTTGCCGCGATGGAAAGCTGCATGCCATAATTCTAACCAAATACCAAGCGTGAAATAGCCTAAAGTTGACGCATGAGCACACCCACCCGCGTGGTGATTTTGACAGTGAGCGATCGATGTTCGCGCGGAGAAACCACCGACACTTCGGGCCCTACGCTCGCCGCATTGGCCATGAAACACCTGCAAGCGGAAATTACGCACAGCGAATGCTTACCCGACGATCTTGCCGCGCTTGCCGCTTTCTTTGCGCACTGGTCGGAGCCCGCGAAAAAAATTGACCTAATCCTTAGCACTGGCGGAACCGGGCTTGCTCCGCGCGACATCACGCCCGAATCGTTGCGCAGCGTGATGCACCGCGAGCACGCGGGCCTGATGGATTTGTCGCGCTTGCGCTGCCTGCAAAAAACGCCGCGCACATTTCTGTCGCGTGGAATTGCTGGCACCATCAATCAAACTTTAATCATTACGCTTCCAGGTTCGCCGCGCGGTTGCTCTGAAATGTTCGAGGCCATTGCCGACATTCTGCCGCACGCCGTTGAAACGCTGCGCGGCGACGTGAAAGATGATGGCCGGCCCACCGCCGCATCCTCAAGCGCGGACAAAGCCAAAGTGATTCACCATAAAGATTGAGTGCCATCGGTCGTAACCACCACTCTTGCCGAAGGGCTTCTGGCCCATTCTGAATCAGGAATTCCGATTGGCGACGACCTCATGGCAACGCCCTTTGGCAACCAAGACTGGGGCTCGTCCTCAACAGGCAGTTTCAACGGAGGCGGAAACGCTCAAGGACTGTACAAGGGGCAATCGGGAACCTGGGTGTTCTCGGTAAGCGGCACTGCAGCCGCCCTCGCC
>SIAM01000057.1 GCA_009691785.1 Phycisphaerales bacterium | reverse complement strand
ACCCGCACCCGCACCCGCACCCGTAACTGAGCCAGTCGAACCGCCGCCATTTGAGCCGCCGCCCGATCCATAAATCAGATCAATTCACAAACGCTCCGCGACTAACATTCATAAACTTATTCGCAAAGCTGACTGCAATTTTTAATATTTTCAAGGAGAAACCAATGCCAAGCAAAATTCAAATGACAACCGCCGGACTTCAAGTTCCAGATCAACCATTCATTCCATTTATTGAAGGCGACGGAACCGGTCCCGACATTTGGAAGGCCAGCCAGATGGTGTTCGATGCCGCGGTTGAAAAAGCCTACAACGGCAAGCGCAAGATTCATTGGCACGAAGTTCTCGCCGGTGAAAAAGCCTTCAACAAAACTGGTTCATGGTTGCCAGAAGAAACACTCACCGCGTTCCGCGACATGCTTGTCGGCATCAAGGGTCCGCTCACCACTCCGATTGGTGGCGGCATTAGCAGCCTTAACGTCGCGTTGCGACAGAAATTAGATCTCTATGTTTGTTTGCGACCCGTGCGCTATTTCAAGGGCGTGCCAAGTCCGGTGAAGAAGCCCGAAGATGTGAACGCCGTGATCTTCCGCGAGAACACCGAGGACATTTACGCCGGCATTGAATTCAAGGAAGGCTCGCCCGATGCCAAGAAATTTATGAGCGCGTTCAAGGAAGCGTTTCCAGAGCAGTTCAAAAAAATTCGTTTTCCAGAAACGAGCGGCATTGGTATCAAGCCAATTTCCAAGGACGGCACCGAGCGGCTGGTTCGCAGCGCCATTAAGTACGCGCTGAAAGAGAAGCGAAAAAGCCTGACAATTGTGCATAAGGGCAACATCATGAAGTTCACCGAGGGCGCCTTCAAGGATTGGGCCTACGCGCTTGCGGCCAAAGAATTCCGCAATGAAACTGTGAGCGAGCGCGAGACGTGGATCTTTGGAAACAAGGACGCCAACGCCGCGCTGACCACCGAGGCCAACGCCAAGATGATCGATCCGGGCTACGACATGATGACGCCAGATCAACAAGGCAAGATTCGCGCTGAGATTGATGTGTCCATGAAGTTGTGGGCAACACATGGTGGCGGCAAGTGGAAGAGCAAGTTGCTCATCAAAGATTCCATCGCCGACATCACTTTGCAACAAGTGCTCACGCGCGCCAAAGATTTTGATGTGATCGCAACCATGAATTTGAACGGCGACTATTTGTCCGACGCGCTCGCCGCGCAAGTGGGTGGTATCGGCATCGCGCCGGGCGCCAACATCAATGAGATCACTGGCCACGCCATTTTCGAAGCCACGCACGGCACCGCGCCCAAGTACGCAAACTTGGATCAAGTGAATCCTGGCAGCGTGATTTTGTCCGGTGAAATGATGCTGCGCTACATGGGTTGGAGCGAGGCCGCCGACTTGATCATTTCTGGAATGGACGCGGCTATTACCGCGCGCACCGTCACGTACGATTTCCATCGCTTGATGGAAGGGGCGCGCAAGGTGAAATGCTCTGAATTTGCCCACGAAATCATTCGTCACATGGACGCGCGCGTGGCGGTTACGGCTTAAAACCACACCCATTCAATGACAACGCAAGCACCTCCGTCATTCGCGTGGAAGCCATTCTTTCAAACGCTTCCCCGCGGCATGCGCGGAGGTTTTGTTTTGTTCATCATGTGGTGCGGTTTGCCATTGACGTGCGGACTGATTTTGTTGGCCAACATCAACTCCGTCCATCACTGGCTTGGTGGCGAAGACTTCAAAGCCGCCGCGATATTTGCGGCAAGCTACGCGGCGTTGACGGGTCTTGGCATTTTGCCAACCTACGCCGCCACCATCGTGGGCGGTTGGATCTTTGGCGTGGAACTTGGTTTCGCCGCGTGCGCCGCCGGATATTTGGGCGGCAGCGCGCTGGGTTTTGGTATTAGCAAATTAGTGTGCGCGGATCATTTTGCAACTTGGATCGACTCGCGCAATCGTTGGTCCATCATTCGTAAAACCCTTCTTGAGGAAAATGCCTGGAAGACCACGGGCATCATTGCGTTGATTCGACTTTCGCCAAGCGGACCGTTTGCCGTGACCAACTTGGTGCTTGCCGCATGCGGCGCGGGTTGGAGGGGATTTCTCATCGGCTCCTCCGTGGGCATCGCCCCGCGCACATTGTTCGCGTGCTTCATGGCCGCAACTGCCGCCAAGACCGGCGCCACGGATATTCAATCACTGGCTCAAAGTCAGGGA
This sequence comes from Phycisphaerales bacterium, assembly GCA_009691785.1. Taxonomy (GTDB): domain Bacteria; phylum Planctomycetota; class Phycisphaerae; order Phycisphaerales; family SM1A02; genus SYAC01. The sequence goes on along the minus strand of SIAM01000057.1, from coordinate 9,143 downwards.
TATTTGGCTGTGATTGTGGGCATTGTCATTTTCATGGGCACACTGGCGGTCATTGGTTGGGTTGCGCGAGCCGCGCTTGACCGCACGTTGCGTGACGAAACCACCGCAATTGGCTAACTTGCTTCACCCCTGTCCGTCATAGAAATGAATCATCCACGCGTTAAAAATTCCACCCGCACATTGCCGCGCGCCAAGGCGCCAGGCCAAGGCGCGGCAAATGCCGCCGCAAGCGCATCTTCGCTCGTCAAGAAGCGGTCCGCATCACAATCCGCGCGCATGCTTGTGAAAAATGCCTGGCGCACCGCGGCCACCAGTGACCATCATGAACTCTATGAATTGGCGGTGCAAACTCCCAAAGATGAAGCGAAGTTCATCGACAAGGTTTTCAAGTCCATCAACAACCGCTTGCCCGCCACATTTCGCGAGGACTTCTGCGGCACGCATATTCTTTCAAGCACATGGGTCGTTCAACGCGCAAGCAATCACGCCTATGGCGTGGACCTTGATGCGTCTGTGCTGGCATGGGGCGCCGCGCGGCGTAAGCAACAATTGTCCCACGGCGCGCACAAGCGCTTGCACATTGAACAAGGAAATGTGCTTTCACACAAGGGACAACTTGTGGACGTGGTGGCGGCGTTCAATTTTTCGTACTACATATTTAAAAAGCGCGCCCAACTTTTGCGCTACTTCAAGTTTGTGCGCACGCGGCTGAAAACAGACGGCGTGTTTTTCCTAGACTGTTACGGCGGCTACGAAAGTTTTTCCGAGCAAAGCGAGGAGCTCAATCTTGACGGCTTCACCTATATATGGGACACCGCCAAGTACAACCCAATTTCGGGCGAGGTGTTGAACCACATTCATTTCAAGTTTCCAGACGGCACGCAGATTCGCAAGGCATTTACCTACGATTGGCGCTTGTGGACCATTGCCGAGTTGCAGGAATTGCTCGCCGACGCGGGCTTTACAAGCAGTACCGTGTATTGGGAAGGCACCGACCACGCCACAGGCAGCGGCAATGGAATTTTCTGCAAGGCGACGCAAGGCGAGGCCTGCGCCGGCTGGATTGCCTACATCGCCGCAGAAAAATAAACTTAAAAAGAATACGAAATTAACGACAGGAAATGAACGGCAATTTCGCCTAAAGTCTTCCCAATGCATCCGTTCGCAATACTCGCGCCTGCTTGGCGCCGCGCACCTGCAGCTGGAATAGTGGCGGGAGCCCTGCAAGAAGTGGAAGAAATTTTTCGCCGACAATTGCGCAGCGATTTGCCAGCCGTGAATGAACTCGCTCGTCATGTGGAGCGCTACCGCGGAAAAATGTTGCGTCCAACGCTGCTCTTGCTTTCGGGTTTGGCGGCAACTGGCCGCGAGGACGAGGCCGCGATTACGCGCAATCACAAAATGGCGGCGGCGGTTTCTGAAATGATCCACATGGCCACGCTTGTGCACGACGATGTTCTTGATGAGGCCGACACGCGTCGCCGTGGCGCCACGATTAATTCATTGCGCGGCAATGAGACCGCAGTCATGCTTGGTGATTGGCTTATCTCAAACGCATTTCATTTGTGCTCGCTCATTGGAGACTCATCGCTCAATGTCGCGTTCGGCCACACTACAAATACTCTGTGCGAAGGCGAGTTGCTGCAACTCAGCCGCCGTGAAGATGTGTGCTTGGACGAGAACACATATTTAGAAATTGTGAAGCGCAAGACCGCGGCATTGGTGTCCGCGTGTTGCCAACTTGGAGCCAAATTGTCTGGCGCCGGCGAGGAAATTCAAAAGGCGCTTGCTATGTACGGCCAGCACACTGGCGTGGCGTTTCAAATTCAAGACGACATTCTGGATTTCACCGGCGATTCAGGCCTGGTTGGAAAAACATTGGGTTGCGATTTGCTCAAGGGCAAAGCCACGCTGCCGCTGATTTTGTATCTGCGCGATTGCGTTGGTTCCTCGCGCGTTGACGCCATCAATGTGATTGAATCGCGCGACGGAGTTGAACTGGTGCGCCGCATGAACCTGGCGGGATCGATCGTGGCGGCGCAAGTTGTGGCGGAAAATATGATCCGCGCCGCGCAAGAAGCGCTCGCGCCGCTTCCAGAAGGCCCAGTGAAATTGCTGCTGCAAGAACTGGCAACGGAAGTGATTCGTCGCGATCGCTAATTGCAATCGCGCGCATGCATGCGCCAAAAAATTTGAAGGCGCGTAGAAAAAAGTTTCTGTGTAATAAATTTTTCGCCAAGTTTGCCGCGCGCAGGCGCAACTCACGCGCCGCCGCAACTTGCGTTGTCGATCAATCGAACATTTTCAAGACGCGCGGCAATGAGAGCGCGCGCACCCGACTTCAATATCGGTTGAAATTTCTCAATGGACAGCAGTGTGTCGCCCGCGCGAATGACGGCGTATTCCACTTTAAGTTGGTGCCGCGCCAAAACGCGGCGCATTTCACTTTCGGCCGCGGCAATGTCCATGCCGGCGAGCGCGCCTGCTTGCGCGACCGCCAACGCCCGCGAAAGTCCCAGCGCATTTTCCCGTTGATTCGCCCGCAAATAATGGTTGCGGCTGCTTATGGCCAAGCCATCGCTTTCGCGAATGGTGGGGCAGGCGTGCACCACAAGATCTTTCCAACGCGCGCCTTCACGCCGCGCCATGTCTTGAATCACGCGCAGTTGTTGAAAATCCTTCTCGCCAAAATAAGCGGCGGCGGGTTGGCACATGTCAAAAAGTTTCGCCACCACTTGGCACACGCCGGCGAAATGCGTGGGCCGCTGCGCGTCCTCTAGTTTGGGTTGCGTTGCAACAAGCGGCAACTCAATGTGCGCGGCCTCCGCGTTGGCCGCATCCACGCCATGCGGATACATATCTTGCACGCTTGGAATAAAAATTGCCGCCGCGCCCGCCGCCTGGCACAATGCACGGTCCGCTTCAAGCGTGCGCGGATACTTTGAAAAATCTTCGCCCGCCGCAAATTGCGTGGGGTTTACAAACAGGCTCACAACAACAGGGCGACCATCGCCTACTGCGCGCTGAATCAGCGACGCGTGGCCCGCATGCAAGGCGCCCATGGTTGGAACCAACGCCCATCCATGCAGGGGAGCCAGTGATTCCGCATGTTCAACAATTTGCATGCGGCGAAGGTACTCGCCTTTACTGGAGCGTTGCGTGTAGCCAATATGCGGAGTGTTGGCGCCGCCGTGCCAACCTCGCTTCATTTATAGACACCTGATTTCATGTTCTTTTCAACGCGCTTGTGCATAAATTTCAACACGAAAGCGCATTTGCCAAGCGCATAAAAAGTCTAAATTTTCCTTTGCAGCGGCGTCAATCTTGCCTACACTACAAAATGCGATTCACGGGCCGCAATTTCAGATAAAAAATCCGAATTTCAGTCACCTTCGATACAAGCACAGCAACATGAATAAAACACGACCACTGTATTTAGACAACGCCGCCACCACTCGCTGCGATCCCCGCGTGGTGGAAGTCATGCTTCCATACCTCACCGAGGCCTACGGAAATTCCGGCAGTCGCAACCACGCCTTTGGTTGGGAAGCGGAGGAGGCCGTTGAGAAAGCGCGCGATCAAGCCGCCGCGTTGATCGGCGCCAACGCCAAGGAAATTATTTTCACCAGCGGCGCCACCGAAAGCAACAACTTGGCCATCAAGGGCGCGGCGCACATGTACGCCAAAGCGCCGGAAGGTCAGACTGGCCGCGGCCACATCATCACCGCGCTTCACGAACACAAGGCCGTGCTTGATCCATGCAAGCGCCTTCAGAAAGAAGGCTTTGATGTCACCTACTTGCAGCCGCCCGCTGACGGCGTGATTACCGTTGACATGGTGGCCAAAGAAATTCGCCCCGACACCATTTTGGTTTCCATCATGTGGGCCAACAATGAAATTGGAACCATCAATGAAGTTCCAGCCATTGGCAAACTGTGCCATGACAAGGAAATTATTTTCCACAGCGACGGCACGCAGTGGGTTGGAAAAATGCCAACCGATGTGGAGCGCGACAATATTGATTTGCTTTCCTGGAGCGGTCACAAGATGTATGGACCCAAGGGCGTGGGCGCGTTGTATGTGCGCCGTCGCAAGCCGCGTGTGCGCTTGGAGGCCATTGTTGATGGCGGCGGACAAGAGCGCGGAATGCGCAGTGGCACGCTGAATATCAGCGGAATTGCCGGCTTTGGCAAGGCCTGTGAATTGTGCCAGCACGAAATGCAATCCGAAGGCGAGCGTCTTTTAAAGTTCCGCAATCGTCTTGAAACCGAACTTGCCAAGGCCATTGAAGTGACGCAAGTCAACGGCAACGCCAGCAAGCGCGTTCCAAACATCACCAACATTTCATTTGGTTTTGTGGAGGGCGAAAGTTTGCTCATGGGCATCAAGGACATCGCGTGTTCATCTGGTTCCGCTTGCACCAGCGCCAGCCTTGAACCAAGTTATGTTCTGAAAAGTTTGGGAGTGGGCGACGAACTTGCGCACAGCAGTCTGCGTTTAAGCATGAGCCGCTGGACCACCGACAAGGAAATCGATTACACCATTGCTTCCATCACCAAAGCGGTGTTGCATTTGCGAAAGATGAGTCCTTTGTACGACCTGTACAAAGAGGGCGTTGACATTAGTAAAATTCAGTGGCAAACCCACTGAGTGAATGATGGAAAGTTTGGCGAGAAGTTTGAGAAAAGTTTGACAGAAAAAGTTTTGCAAAAAGTTTGGACAGAAATTTAAGAAAGAACACACCATGGCATACAGCGACAAAGTCATCGAGCACTATCAGAACCCGCACAATGTTGGTTCGTTTGGCAGCAGCAAAGAAGTGCAAGCCCGCAAAGATATTGGCGTGGGCATTGTTGGCGCGCCCGAATGCGGCGATGTCATGCAGTTGCACATTCAAGTGAGCGACGCCGGGGTGATTCAGGACGCCAAGTTCAAGTGCTTTGGTTGCGGCTCCGCCATCGCGTCAAGTTCCTTGGCCACCGAGTGGATCAAGGGCAAGACCGTAGATCAGGCGCTGGCCATTAAGAACACTGAAATTGTGGAGGAACTCAGCCTTCCGCCCGTAAAAATTCACTGCAGCGTGCTGGCGGAGGATTCCATCCGCGCCGCTATTGAAGATTGGAAGAAGAAGAACGGACACGCCACGGCGGTTGATACGCACGCGGCCCACGCGCGCTAATTCAACTCACACATTTCTTTCAGAAATAAATTTCACCCTCACTCAAAGTTTTTAGGAGACCCCCATGTCAGTCATCGTCACAGAAACAGCGGCCCGCGAAATTGATTCCATCATTCGTCAACAAGGTCTTGACCCAGCCAAGATTCATTTGCGCGTTGGCGTGAAGGGCGGCGGTTGCAGCGGTTTCAGTTACCTGCTTGATCTGACCGAGATCCGCAAGGACAACGACGAGTTGTGGGAAGTGTCTTTCACGCGTCGCCCCGATGTTGCCGCCAAGGCGCAGAATGAAACGGGCGCGGGCTCTGTTGCCACCGTGACCACGCCAGAAGCTTTCGCCGTGAAAGTGATCTGCGATCCAAAGTCCTACTTGTATGTCAACGGCACCACGATTGATTTTAAGGATGAAGTCATGGGCCGCGGATTTGTGTTCAGCAATCCAAACGCCACCACCACATGCGGTTGCGGCTCAAGTTTCAGCGCGTAAGCAAGTCGCGCGTAATTTAAATTCAGCTGAAACGCCCGCTTAAATGGGGCGTTTCTTTTTTTGCGCTGCAATTCAACTTGCGATCACAAAGTAGTGCGCCAGCTTGCCGCGGCGAACTTGTTTTGGCGAATCTCCCCAACCAGCGCGGGAAATTCATTCGCCGCAACAGCCTTGCCAATCAACCAGCCTTGCGCGCTGTCGCAGGCTTGCTCCTTCAGCCACGCCCACTGCGTGACATTTTCCACGCCCACCGCAACCATGCGCATGTTCAGTTGCTTGCTTAGCGCCAGCATGGTCTGCACCATCATTCGGTCTGGCGCCGCGCCTGGCAGCGGCCGAATAAAGCTGCGGTCGATTTTTAATTCCGACACTGGCAGCGCCTTCATGTTGGCCAGCGTGGCCACGCCCACGCCAAAATCATCCACGCACACGGTCGCGCCTAAGTTGCGCAGAGTGGTCAGCGGCGCGCTGAACGCTTGCGGGTTTGAAAGAATCGCGGCCTCTGAAATTTCCACGGCCAGTTGCGCGCCCGACACGCCACTTTCATTCAGCACGCCGCGCACGGTGTCCACAAAGCGCGGATTCGCCAACTGATTCGCCGTGATATTCACCGCCACGCGAATGTGCAAGCCAAGTTGCTCCCACGCCGCGCATTGGCGGCACGCTTCGCGCAGGCTCCACAATGTGATTTGGTCCATCACGCCGCATTCCTGCGCAACGACCACAAAGCGTCCGGGCGCAATGGACACACCCACGGGCGATGTCCAGCGAATCAGCGCCTCGGCGCCGTACACATCGCCGCGATTCATGTTGATTTGTGGCTGAAACAGCAATTGAAATTCCGAATGCTCCACGGCGTGTTGCAAGGCGCTTGCCAATTGCAAATCATTGAGCACTTGTGAACTCATGCTTGCCAACCAATGCGCCGCAGCCGAGTGAGCACCAGAGCGAGCCTGGTCCGCCGCCATTTCCGCGCGGCCAATCAGCGTGCGCGCGTCCACTTTTTCACCCGACACCACCACGCACAATCCCGCGTGCGTGCGCAAGCGAATTTCACGCTGCGCCAGAAACAGCGGCATGCGCGCCGCTTGCACCACGGTGTCCGCGAGTGTTTCCAAGCCAACAATATTGCGGGGCAGGGCGATTAAAAAATTCTCCTCGTCCATGTAGGTCATCCATGAGCCCGTTGGCAGCAACGGCGTCAGGCGCGCGTGAAGCGATCGCTCAACTTCCACTTGCAACGCGTCGCTGGCCACGCCCAAAGAATTCAGCGCGGTGGACACATTTGTGAAGTGATCAAATCGCAGCAGCAATACGCTGCCAAGTTGCCCTTGCTCAAGCGCGCTTTGCACATGGCGCGCCGCGAAACTTTTTCCGCTTTCATGATGTTGCGTGCCAAGCCATTGCTCGCGGCGCACCAGCGCGCTTTCAATCACCGCGCGTATTTTTTCCACGCCCGCGTTGTCGGCAATCACCGCGTCCGCGCCCGCGGCTGTTCGCGCCGCCAGCGTGTCAGCCGCCGCGATCACCACCACCACCGTGTGCGCCAGCACTTGCGTTGATCGAATATGTTGCAGCAGCGCCGCGGCGTCGCAGCCATCTCCATCAAGCAACACAACGCACGTGGTTTGCGTGGAGCACGCCAATTGCACGGCCTGCTCTTGCGACGCGCACAAACAATGCACGCCATTATCCTTTAGCGCGTCAACAAGCGCGTCGCGCGCGGAGCCAGTGTTTGAAATCAATACAAGTTGCGACATGGTGTGCCCGCAAGTTTAAGCGATCCCGCTAACTGTGCAAACATCATCTATGCGCAACCGACGTTGGCGACCGACAAATGCAAGGTCGTTTCCAAGTTCAAGAAGAAATGATTCAAGATGGCCAATGAGTCCTTGCTCAAGATCAGTCTCGGAGTATTCGTCGCGCAGGCCAAGGAACTCAAGAACCAGAGGATGTCGAATTTCATCTTGGGCATTGACCGCGTCCGTTGCCTTCGGCTTTGCGCCCTTGGCAAGCATTTTATTTTTGTCGCGTGAAAGCGCGGTGCGTTCATAAAATTGAGTTTCAATTTGCCGTTGTAGTTGCCTCACAGACCAACCTCCGCGCAATGCCTCGCGTTGATAAAACTCCAGTGCGTCCGTTGAGCGAGCGCGGCTGATCAGCAATACATAATGTGACCAAGGCATTGGAAATGAGCGCGCGAGATGTTGAGACGCCTCCAATTCGTTCGACACTGTTGAACGAATTGGGTTTCTTGGAAAAGCAACATAAAACTAACGAAATCGAATGAGATTGGATCGGGTAAATCCGCGGCCATGACGGCGCGTCAAGTCTTTTGAAAGTCGTTCAAGAACAGTCTGGCCATACTCCGCACGCTTCTTTCCACGCTGCTCAAACTCAACAATTCGCCGACCGATTTCCTAGTAGGTTGCTGTCATAAATGAGTTGATCACTCGAGCGCTGCCTCGGCGTGATTTCTCTAGGAGGTCGCTTACGGTCACAAGTAAATTTTGATAGCCGGCGCGACTTGGTTTTGCGCTGATGACAGTTGATTTGATGTTGCCAGTTCGAGCGCGAGTTTTTGTATTTTTTTTGCCACGCCTGCCTCCAATTAAATGTTGAATTGCAGGGTACGAATCGATTTTGGCAGGCTCTTCTTTTATCGCTGTTTTTCTGAAGGTCTTTTGCCAGAGAGGCGGGTGCGGGGCGTGTCGTGGTCACAGTCGCTTAAGCAACTCGCGCTTCATAAAAGAGGTTGCCCCTTGCGCCCAACCACGCCCCCTTCGCAAAAAAGTGAAACGCTTTGCAGAAAGGGTGGCACCAGTCGCTCAGACAACGCACCCCACGCAAGCGGGGCTTGCGTGGTTGCTAAACTCGCTTGTGGTGCCACCCTTTCTGCGACGCGGGAATTTGGTCTGCTTGCGCGGTTGCTCAAAACGCCCCAAATTGCCGCTGAAACGCCTCTTTAACCCGCAGAACGCAACATGTGGCCAGTTGCGCCCATATCTAGCGGCGTGAGCGCGCTCAAATTAGTTTCTATTTTTTTTTTTGCTTGTTTTTACGGATTGACGTGACATATTTACTAAGACATTGACCAATGTATTGGTCAATGTCTACTTACGAGTTGCAAAAGGTTTGTACGAACTAGCGCGTCTGTTTTGGGCGCGCGCCAATTCCGGAGAAGCATTATGAAAAGCATGAAGAACACAATTTCCAAAGGCACTATGACCACCATGAACACACAACTCCATTTCACCAACGCATTCACCAACCTATTCACCCGCGTCACCCGCGCGCGCCTGAACAATATCTTGCGCCTTGCCACGCTTGTCGCGGCATGTCTTGCGCTGTCAACGCATGCGCTGGCGCAATCAAGTTGCCCCGCAGATTTGAATGATGACGGCGAAGTGAATAGCGCGGATGTAGGGTTGCTTCTTCTTGACTACGGTCCATGCCCAGCGCCAACGCCAAGCATTACTT